>NZ_LKCP01000090.1:0-110561 GCF_001518755.1 Bacillus sp. AM 13(2015)
CTGAGCCAGGATCAAACTCTCCGAAAAAGTACAAAACTGATCATTTCCTGCCTCGTCAGCGTTTGACTGACTACCTATGAAGTATCATAGGATTTTTATAAAAAATCGAATTAACAGGTACGTTTTGTCTTGTTTAGTTTTCAAAGATCATGTTCGTTATCGCTCAGAGGCGACTTTCTTAATATAACATTTGAGCACCGTGTGCGTCAAGTGTTTTTTAGAATTTCTTTTTGTCAGCTTTTCTTTCAAAGCAACTCAGTTGCTCGTTAGCGACGTTTAATAATATACCATCATAATATTCATGCGTCAATATCTTTTTTCACAAAATATCCTCGATGATAGATTTTTTGTCCCTTTGTCTCAATCGGCTCTACTTGAACAATTCCTTTTTCCACAAAGAAATCAATCATCACGCTAAGGTCAGGCGTGAAATACTTTAGATCAGGGTGTGCAAGAAGCTCACCAAAAAGCCATATATCCTTCTGTTCCATGACATGACGCAAATGAGCGGCACCAATTTCTGCTTTTGAATGGATCAAAAAATCATTTGCTAAAAATAAAAGTTCTAAACGCTTATGCAGACTTTCATGACTTTCAATCAGTTCTGAATAAAGTTTGTATACTTCGGGCTCCATATGACGCACTTGGTTCCAAACGGTCACTTCTGGGTGGAAGCCTTTATCAATTACTTCAATACGTGCTAAGTGGTGCAGGGCATGCACAATGGAATTATATGCATCAAGGAATTGATTTGACTCAAAAAATGCTTTTCCTTCTATATATCTGCGAATGAGCTTGCCATATTCTAAACCGATTTTGAGCTTGCGGTTTGAAAACGGGAATGTACTTAGTTCATCAATTAAGTTGAAAATATATTCATTTCGATCAAACAGGACTTTTCCATTCAAAATCCAATCGATGATTCGGCGGTTAGTACCAAGGGTAATCCATTCCTTCAGTTGATCATCTGTGACAACGTTTAAAGAAGCTGTTTGGTGATCGGATTCATAGTGCTTGATAAATAACGGCTCTTCCGCTTCTTTTACGATGACTAAAAGTGCTGCATCAAAGTTATCCGTCTCAGAAGATACTTTATGTCTTCTTTCTACTATAATCACAGCTAATGTATCTGGATGGCTTGCTCTCTCTTGATAAATAGGACGGAGAAGATTTTCCATAGTGATTCCTCCAATACTCGGGTGTAAAGTTCTTCTCTAATGCTATGTATTTCTCCTCATAGAATCAAAATTCCTTCAATACATGAAAAAAGATCATTGAATCATTATAAGCAATTTATTCACAAAACTCTATAACTAATTCAAACGGAAAGGTAAAATGTGCTATATTGGAGACAAGGGGGACTAGGGATGGCGAAATACTCCAGTAAGATTAATAAAATCAGAACATTTGCACTTAGTTTGGTTTTTGTTGGCTTTCTGATCATGTATATCGGTGTGTTCTTCAAGGAATCGATCTGGCTGTCGACTTTCTTCATGCTGCTCGGCGTCTTATCGATTGGATTAAGTACAGCCGTTTACTTTTGGATTGGTATGCTTTCTACGAAGGCAGTACGTGTCGTTTGTCCAGGCTGTGAGAAAGAAACAAAAGTGCTTGGGCGTGTGGACATGTGCATGCATTGCAGGGAGCCGCTTACACTTGATCCAACATTAGAAGGTAAAGAGTTTGATGAATCCTACAATCGAAAAAAGTCATAAAAATAAGCTGACCATTTAACCGGTCAGCTTTTTTCATTAATGATTTTCTTTTTTCGCACATTCTTGACAAGTTCCATAGATCTCCAAGCGATGATGACTAACTGTAAAGCCCGTCACATGGGATGCAAGCTGTTCAACTTCATCAAGGCCAGGATAGTGAAAGTCCACGATTTTTCCGCAGTTTTCACAAATCGCATGGTAGTGGTCAGATGTCGCAAAATCAAATCGGCTTGAGGAATCACCATACGTTAATTCCTTTACTAATCCAGATTCCCGGAAAACTCGTAAATTATTGTAAACCGTTGCGACACTCATATTTGGAAATTTTCCTTCAAGTGCTTTATATATATCGTCTGCGGTTGGGTGAGTCATAGAATTTACGAGAAACTCCAAGATGGCATGGCGCTGCGGAGTAATTCGAACACCGGTTTCTTTTAGAGCATCTAAAGCGTCTTTTAGTTCGTGAGCAGCCATTTCATCATGCACCTCTCTTCAAAAATATTCTTATATTGTAATCTTTATAAATAGTGTACCCCCAGAGCCGAAACTTTGTCAATTACAATCCTCTTTTTTACCTATTCTTCCTTACAAAAAAGACCGGCATGACTGCCGATCTCATCCTGTTAGGATATTAAGCGTGAGCTTTCAATTCCTCAAGCGCTTCCTCTACGTGGTCTTTCACCTTTACTTTTCGCCATTCTTTCACAAGCGTGCCTTCTTTATTAATAAGAAACGTTGAACGCTCGATTCCCATATATTCTTTGCCAAAGTTCTTTTTCAGCTTCCATACGCCAAAGGCTTCAGACAATTTCTGTTCATCGTCTACAAGAAGCAGGAACGGCAAATCATGTTTTTCTTTAAACTTTTGGTGCTTGTCCTGACTGTCTGGCTTACGCCGATAATGACAGCATCTAGTTCTGCAAAGCTTTGATGGCGGTCGCGGAAATCACATGCTTCTGTTGTACAGCCTGGTGTCATATCTTTTGGATAGAAATAAAGAACAATATGTTTTCCTTTAAAATCAGAAAGCTTTACTTTCTCCCCATTGTCACCGGTTAATTCAATGTCAGGTACTTGCTGCCCTACTTCGATTGTCATGACACAATCCCTCCAACCTATTTTTTAATTAGCCTATCCAATTTTGAGAGGATATTCAACTAAGGACGCTTGCATCGGCATGTTAAAATAATGATAGACGACGTGATACGTTGAGATAGGAGGCTATTTATGAAATTCACAGAATCAGAAAAATTACATCAAGAGGCGCTGGAGCACATTGTTGGAGGTGTCAACAGCCCGTCTCGTTCATATAAGGCAGTAGGCGGCGGTTCACCCGTTGCGATGGAAAGAGGAGAAGGCGCTTATTTTTGGGATGTTGACGGAAACCGCTATATCGACTATCTAGCAGCATACGGTCCAATTATTACAGGACACGCCCACCCGCATATTACAAAAGCCATCACGAAAGCGGCTGAAACAGGTGTCCTTTACGGAACACCAACGAAGCATGAAGTCACTTTTGCTAAAATGCTGAAGGAAGCCATGCCTGCTTTGGACAAAGTTCGTTTTGTCAACTCAGGTACAGAAGCGGTGATGACAACGATTCGAGTGGCTCGCGCATATACAGGCAGAACAAAAATTATTAAGTTTGCCGGATGCTATCACGGCCACTCTGATCTTGTACTAGTGGCAGCAGGCTCTGGTCCTTCCACTTTAGGAACACCTGATTCCGCGGGTGTACCAAAGAGTATCGCCAATGAAGTCATTACCGTTCCATTTAATGATATTGACAGCTATAAAGAAGCATTAGATCGCTGGGGCGATGAAGTAGCTGCTGTCCTTGTCGAGCCAATTGTCGGGAACTTCGGCATCGTGGAACCTAAGGACGGTTTCCTGCAGCAGGTCAATGACCTCACACATGAAAAAGGCGCACTGGTGATTTATGATGAAGTCATTACCGCTTTCCGCTTTATGTATGGCGGTGCACAGGACTTGCTTCAAGTAAAACCGGACCTTACTGCATTAGGAAAAATTATTGGCGGCGGACTTCCTATCGGTGCTTACGGCGGTAAAAAAGAAATTATGGAGCAAGTGGCTCCGCTTGGACCAGCCTATCAAGCTGGCACAATGGCAGGAAATCCTGCATCCATTCTTTCAGGTATTGCCTGCTTGGAAGTGTTAAAAGAAGACGGCGTTTACGAACGTCTTGATCAGCTTGGCGCTATGTTAGAAGAAGGCATTTTAGCCCATGCCAAAAAGCATGAAGTAGATATTACAGTAAATCGCTTAAAAGGTGCTCTCACAATTTATTTCACAACAGAAACGATTGTGAACTACGAGCAGGCTGAAAATACGGATGGCGAAATGTTTGCCCGCTTCTTCAAATTAATGCTCGCGCAAGGCATTAACCTCGCTCCTTCTAAATATGAAGCTTGGTTCTTAACAATTGCACATACTGAAAAAGATATTTCCGAGACGCTGCAAGCTGTAGATCATGCGTTTGCACAGCTGAAACAATCATAATGAAGTCCAAAACAGGCGTAAAAACATGCGCCTGTTTTTTTATTGACCAGCTCTTGTTTGTCAAAAGCGTGCGAATCTGTTACATTTCTTCTCAATACCTTCTTTTGATGTTTTCATGAACTTTCAAAAATCACTTGAATATTTCGGAAGACCGCTGTATATTACTTAGTTGTTTCATCAAAATATGAATGATAAATGACGAGTGATCATCTATTATCGAAAAGAAAGGAATGCAGGGACAAAACCAATGAAACTTGGAGCCCGTATTTTAAAAACTGGTATTGCCATTGTACTCGCGCTTTACCTGGCAACATGGCTTGGGTTGCCAACGCCCGTCTTCGCGGGAATTGCAGCTGTATTTGCTATCCAGCCATCTATTTATCGATCTTTTTTAACTATTGTTGATCAAGTGCAAGCCAATATTATTGGAGCAGCACTTGCCATTACGTTCGGTCTACTTTTTGGCACAGGACCAGTCATTATCGGTTTAACCGCCGTCATGGTCATCGCCATTAATTTAAAACTGAAGATTGAACACACCATTCCGATTGCACTTGTAACCGTCATCGCGATTTTAGAAAGTGCAGGGGATCATTTCCTTTCCTTTGCCTTAATTCGAACAGCTACTGTGGTGTTAGGAGTTCTTTCTTCATTTTTAGTGAATTTAATCTTCCTGCCGCCAAAGTATGAAACAAAGCTTGTTCATCACATTATGGAAAATACGGAGGAGATTTTAAAATGGATCCGTCTGACCTCCAGACAGTCTACTGATCATTCCACCTTAAAGGATGACATCGATCAAATAAAAGAACGCATGATCAAATTAGATCACATTTACTTGTTATACAAAGAAGAACGAAGCTATTTAAAGAAAACAACCTATGTCAAATCAAGAAAACTTGTTTTGTTCAGGCAGGCCATTATGGCATCGAATCGCGCGCTATATTTGCTGAAAAAGCTTCATAAATTAGAAAATGAGATTCATTTGATGCCAGAGCATTTCAGGGAAAGCTTAACGGATGAAATTGATTATTTACTGTATTGGCATGAGCGCACCTTGATGAAATTCGTCGGAAAAATGAAGCCGCAGGATGATGAATTTCAAAATGAATGCTCTCTTCGCCTTGAGACGTTAACGAAATCATTTATTCAGCATCAGCAAAACCAAGAAAATGACCTGCTCGATTACAACATGCTGAATGTCATGTCCAGCATCATTGAATACCGTGATGAATTAGAGCATTTAGATACATTGATTACAAGCTTCCAGACGTATCACCCAAAAGATAGTGAGATTGAGACAGAGGAAAAAGAAGCATAAACAGAAAAGACCGATTCCTAGAATCGGTCTTAAATTGTTGACAAAGAGCTAAAATGATTTTGATTTGGAGCGGAGCGAATTGAGTATTCGTGAGCACCGGCACGCAGGACTGACACCGAATGCGAGGGTTTGTCAGTGCGCTGAGACCGATTCTGAGAATCGGTCTTATTTTATTTTCTTCATTTTAGGATCCAGTGTGTCTCTTAATCCATCCCCCATCAGGTTAAAGCCTAGAACCGTCAGCATGATTGCTATCCCTGGGAAGAATAATGTCCAAGGGGCTTGAACGAGATAAGGTCTCGCGTCGGCGAGCATTTTCCCCCATTCTGGACTTGGCGCCTGTGCACCCAATCCTAAAAAGCCTAAAGCGGCTGCCTCAATAATTGCCGTTCCGATCGCAAGCGTTGCCTGTACGATGACTGGCACCATACTATTTGGCAGAATGTGGCGCAGCACGATGCGGCGGTGTGACATCCCAACCGCCTTTGCTGCCAGCACGTATTCTTCTTGTTTAATACTCAGCACTTTTGAACGAACGAGCCGTCCAAAAGTTGGGACATTAATAATCGCAATGGCAATAAGGGCATTTTGTAAGGAGGGGCCTAGGATGGAGACAATAGCAATCGCTAAGAGAATGCTAGGAAAAGCAAGTAAAATATCAAACAATCTCGAGATCACAGCGTCTAGCACTCTTCCGCCATAGCCAGCTATCAATCCAAGCAGTGTGCCTAAAATGACAGACCCGAGAACCGAGAAGAAACCGACCCATAAGGATATCCGTGCTCCATGCACAACTCTTGAAAAGATATCTCTACCGAAATCATCTGTACCAAACCAGTGTGCAGCTGAGGGGGAACTAAATCGCTCACCAAGTGATTGTTCATTGATTCCATAAGGAGCAATAAGCGGTGCAAAGATCGCTAGGATCAGAAATAAAAAGACAATCACACTGCCAATGACCGCCAGCTTGTGCTGAAAGAACTGCTTCATCGATTCAAGAATCAATGATTGAGGGCGTTCATCTTTTGGCTGAGGTGAGTCAAGCTCTTTTTGTGCTTCCATATTGTCACTCCCCTTCCCTAATATTTAATCCTTGGATCAATGACCGCATACAAGATGTCCACAATGAAATTGATTAGGACAAATATGAGCGCAACGACGAGAATGCCTGTTTGAATGACTGGGTAATCACGATAACTAATGGCGTCATATATATACCGGCCAATCCCCGGCCAAGCAAAAATGGTTTCTGTTAAAATCGCTCCACCAAGCAAGAGGCCTGTTTGAAGTCCAATAATCGTCAAGATCGGAATGAGCGCATTTTTCAGACCATGCTGATAAATGATGAACAATGAACGTACCCCTTTTGCTTTTGCTGTTCGAATAAAGTCTGAATGAAGCACTTCCAGCATACTTGCCCTTGTAATTCTCGCAATAATCGCTGCAGGGATTGTGGCGAGTGCTGTACTTGGTAAGATCAAATGCTTGATGCTGTCAGCGAATTGATCAAACCGGCCTTGCAAAAGCGTGTCCAGCGTATGAATATACGTAATCGATTCGACTGGATTCCTTACGTCTTCTCGGCCCGTTGTCGGCAAAATACCTAATTCGATCGAGAACAGCCACTGCCCCATTAAGCCTAACCAGAAAATTGGCATGGACACTCCGATGAGTGCAATAAACATTGCGGCATAATCAAAGAAAGAATGCTTAAACCAAGCACTAATGATTCCGGCATTCACTCCCACAACAATCGCCAGCACCATGGCAAAAAAGGTCAATTCTAACGTCGCAAATAAGTAAGGCTTCATTTCCTGGGCAATAGCCGCTCCTGTTCGAATGGAAGTCCCTAAATCCCCTTTTAAAAGGCCAAGCATATAATGACCGTATTGAACGTACCATGGCTGGTCTAAACCGAGCTGGATCGTTAATTGTTCTACTGCCTCTTTCGTTGCCCGCTGTCCTAAGATGACCTGCGCTGGATTTCCAGGTATAAAACGAATAATTGAAAACACGACCAATGTCATTCCGATCAGTACTGGGATGAGCATTCCTGCCCGCTTCATACAATAAGCAAACAAACAGCTTTCACCGCCTTTTTCTTTGTTTGAATAAGGGAGATACAAGATCTCCCTTATTTGCTTATTCGAAATACACGTCAGTTAAAGCTTCTGAACCAGTTGGATGCGGCTGGTAGCCTTTTAAATCATTAGATGCGGCAAGCATTGGAATTGAATGCACCAATGGAATCCAAGGCGCTTCGTCATGAATGATTTCCTGCGCTTTTTTATACAGTTCATTTCGTTTCTTTTGATCTGTGTCTGTTTGTGCTTCAATGAGGATGTCATGCATTTTATCGTTTTCGAAGAATGTATAGTTGTTACCGCCAATGCTATCTTTGTCCAGCAGTGTGTAAATGAAATTATCTGGATCGCCATTGTCCCCTGTCCAGCCTAATAAGAACACATCTGCTTCCCCTTTACTTGCTTTATCTAAATAGGTCGCCCAGTCATATGTCACAATTTCTGCTTTGACACCGACTTTTTCAAAATTTGACTGAATGACTTCTGCTACCTTCATCCCATCTGGCATGTATGGACGTGGTACAGGCATCGCCCAAAGTTTGATGCGAAAGCCATCAGGGAAGCCCGCTTCTTTTAATAGTTCTTTCGCTTTTTCTGGATCATACGGATATGGCTCAATGTCGTCGTTGTAGCCTTCTAAAGCTGGCGGCAATGGATTTTTTGCTGGCTCAGCAAGTCCGCCATAAAATGACTCAATAATCGATTCTTTATCGACCGCGTAATTGAGTGCCTGACGAACCAGCTTGTTATCGAGCGGCTTTCTTGTGACGGTCAGTCCGATATAGCCTACGTTCATCGATGGTCTTTCAATGAGCTGGAGTGCTTTGTCGGTTTTAATTCCATCTAAATCTGACGGATTCACGCCATCCATTAAGTCGATCTCGCCTGTTTTAAGAGCATTTAAACGAGCAGAGTTTTCTGGAATGGAGCGGAAGATGATTTGATTCAGCTTTGGTTTATCCTTCTGCCAATAATCCTCGTTCTTTTCTAACACAATACGGTCGTTTTGCTTCCACTCTTTAAACTTGAATGGTCCTGTCCCCACTGGGTTTTCTCTAAATGAATCGCCGCTTTTTTCAACGGCCGCTGGACTGGCAATGCCAAATGGTGACATGGCAATGTTTTTGAGGAATGTTGCCTGCGGACGCTTTAGCTGAAATTCAATTTCATACTCGCCTTTGACGATGATGTCTTTAATGACATGCCCTTTATCTTTTTTATAGCCGCCAAACATGCCATAGTAAGGGAACTTTTCTGCGTCTCCATTCATCCAGCGGTCAAAGTTGAATTTCACTGCTTCTGCGTTAAAATCTGTGCCATCATGAAATTTCACACCTTCTCTTAAGTAGAACGTGTATGATTTTCCGTCCTTTGCAACATCCCAATCTGTTGCGAGGCCAGGATGGATGGTCGTGTCTTTCTCACCGTAATTCAAAAGCTTTTCAAATATATTCTCTGTGACCTTGAAGGTTTCGCCTTCTGTCGTTGTGATTGGATCTAGTGAAGTGGAATCTCCCCCTCTGCCAAATACGAGGGTATCTTTTGTTGCCTTTTCTTCCGATGTCGGTGAAGACGAGCATCCCCCTAAAAAGAGCGCCAGTGCCAGCACAAAAATGAAACTACTGAATAACCATGTCTTCTTCATTGTGTTCCTCCTTTTGATATAAATAACACGCGGCCGCATGTCCCGATTCCTTCTCATACAAAGCAGGAACTGCTTTCAGGCATTTCTCCCATCTTTTTGGACACCTTTTGTAGAAAGGACAGCCGCCGCGTTCCGCCATTGTGGTCTCTTCTGCTGCCACATCTTGCGACTCTAGTACGTGATCCATATGTGGAATGGATTTCAGAAGAAGCGACGTATAGGGATGAAGCGGGCTGTGAAACACCTCTTCGGCAGGCCCCATCTCGACAATGCGCCCAGCATACATGACGGCGATCCGGTCGCTCATATATCTGACAACCCCAAGGTCGTGAGAAATAAATAGATACGTCAGAGCAAGCGTCTTTTGTAATTCAAGCATCAAATTCAAAATTTGCGCTTGAACGGATACATCTAAAGCCGAAACTGGTTCATCGGCAATGACAAGACTTGGGTGCGTAATGAGCGCTCTAGCAATGCCAATACGCTGCCTTTGTCCGCCGCTGAATTGGTGCGCATAACGTTCCCCGTAGGAAGGATCAAATCCAACAATGTGCAGCATCTCTTTAACCCGTTTCCGTCTTTCTGCTTTCGTCCCATGATGATGAACAATCAGCGGTTCCTCTAAAATATCTTTGATTTTCATTCTCGGATTTAAAGAAGCATAAGGATCTTGAAAGATCATTTGAATATCTTTTCTTAAGGAACGCATGTCTCGTTCTTTCAGAAGGGTGATCTCCTGCCCTTTTAATTGAATAGAGCCTGACGTCGGTTCAGTCAATCTCATTAGGCTTTTGCCAAGTGTTGATTTCCCGCAGCCTGATTCACCAACAATGCCAAGCGTTTCTCCTTCCTTCACGTGAAAGGACACTTGATTTAAAGCCAAAGTCGATTGTTTATGTTTAGAAAAAAAAGCGTCTGTGTCATACCGTTTTGTCAGCTGATTCACTTGCAAGAGTGGGTGACTCAGTGTCTTCTCCTCCTCCCATTAGAAAACATGCCACGCGATGATTCTGTTCAATGGATTGTAAGGCTGGATCTTTTTCAAGACATTGCGCCATTTGATATGGGCAGCGTGGTGCAAATTGACAGCCGGACCGGATGGCCCCTGGCTTAGGCACATGACCTGCAATAGAGATGAGTTTTTCTTTTTTCTCTTTAAACGATGGAACTGAGGCGAAAAGACCTTTCGTGTAGGGATGCAGAGGTTTTTGAAAAATACGGTCAACGGTTCCTTCTTCTACAATTCGACCGGCATACATAATCATGACTCGCTGGCATATTTGCCGCACGACACCTAGATCATGGGTAATAAATAAAATAGCAGTGTCCATCTCTTCGTTCAGCTTTTTGAGCAGACGAAGGATTTGCGCTTGGATGGTGACATCAAGTGCAGTTGTCGGTTCATCAGCGATCATGAGCTTTGGGTGACAAAGCATTGCCATTGCAATCATCACACGCTGGCGCATACCGCCTGATAATTCATGTGGATATTTTTTCAGCAGCGATTCTGCTTGCTTCAACCCAACTGTTTGAAGCAGATCAATCGCCTTCGCTTTTGCTTCTTTTTGACCGATTGATTGATGTGTGAAAAGGGCTTCCGTCATTTGTTTGCCGATGGTCATCAATGGATTCAGAGAAGTCATGGGCTCTTGGAAAATCATCGAAATGTCATTTCCTCTTATCTCTCGCCACTCTTTCTCTGAAAGTGACAGCAGATTTTGTCCTTCGAAATGAACCTCGCCCGTTGTATCTGTTTGCTGATTCAGACCCATTAATGACATGCTTGTGATACTTTTCCCGCAGCCAGATTCGCCCACAATCCCTAACGTTTCCCCTTTTTGAATTGAGAAAGAAATGTGATGGACGATGGGCACTTTTTGCTTTTTCTGCTGAAACGCAATGGACAGCTGTTTGACATCTAGCAGCACGTCTTGTTCTTTCACATATTCACCACCCCGTCATACTTTTTAAAATTGTATTGAGACAAGCTGGGAAATATGTCATGTTTTTGACAACACAAAAAAGCCTATCCGCTAGAATCGGATAGGCTTCTACTAATTTAATGTTTGAATGGTAAATAAATGACGATAGTGGCTGTCTTGGTTCATTAGTTCTTCGTGTGTTCCTTTTTCCACAATTTCGCCTTGTTCCATGACCACAATTTGGTCAGCGTGTGTAATGGTTGATAATCGGTGTGCGACAATAAAGGTTGTGCGGTCCTTCGCCAGCTTTTGCATCGCTTCTTGAATGTAATGCTCACTTTCTAAATCAAGTGCAGACGTCGCTTCGTCTAAAATCAACAGCGGTGGATTTTTTAGAAATACCCTTGCAATGGAAATCCGCTGTTTTTGTCCGCCTGACAGCTTTACGCCACGTTCTCCTACTTTCGTGTCATATCCTTCAGGAAGAGACATAATAAAATCATGTGCATTTGCCGCTTTTGCAGCCGACACGATTTTTTCAAATGGTGCTTCAGGGTCACCAACCGCAATATTTTCTTTAATCGTGTCACTGAATAGGAATGTATCCTGCAGCACCATTCCGACTTGATTTCGAAGGCTTCTTGCTTTGTACTCTTTTATATCAATGCCGTCAATTTCAAGTGACCCGTTCGTCACATCATAAAACCTTGGAATTAAGCTGACGAGTGTCGATTTTCCTCCACCACTCATTCCTACAAGGGCAACCGTTTGTCCTTTTTCTACTTTTAAGGAGATATTGTGCAGAATCTCTTCCTGCGTGTGTTCATAACGAAACGACACATTTTTAAACTCTACCTCTCCTTTTAAATGAATGGCTTCTTTTGCATTCGGCCGGTCTGTGACCTCATATGGCTCATCAATAAACTCAAAAATACGATCCATTGACGCAACCGACTGAGTTAAAGTCGTAGATGAGTTAATGAGACGGCGAATCGGATTGTACATCCGGTCAATATAGCCGACAAAGGCAATCATCGTCCCAATCGAAAGCGATCCGTTAATGACGGTATAGCCAGCAAAAGCAATAATGAGCAGCGGCGCAATGTCGGTGATGGTATTGACGACAGCAAATGTTTTGGCGTTCCAATTCGTATGGTTGATTGCTTTGTTTAAGAAATTTTTGTTTTCATCATGAAAATTCTCTTGTTCATATTCTTCAATCGCAAAGCTGCGAATGACCGGCATTCCTTGAACACGCTCGTGCAAATGCCCTTGCACTTCAGCCAGCGCCTGTGACCGCTCTTTTGTCAGCTTACGAAGCCGTCCGTAAAAATACTTTACTGCAAACGCATATAGCGGAAAAATAATGACAGACACGATGGTGAGCTTCAGATCCAGTGTACACATAATGGCGATAACGATCAGTACAGTCATCATATCCAGCCAAATGTTCATAAGACCTGTGATGACAAATTCCTTTGTTTGCTCCACATCGTTGATCACTCTTGAAATAATTTCTCCTGTTCTCGTGTTGGCATAATAACGAAGACTTAGCTTTTGAATATGCGAGAACAGCTTCTCCCGAATATCAAACAATACCTTACTGCCTGTCCACTGTGCGTAGTATTGTCTATAGTATTCAACAGGCGGCCTCATCACTAAAAATAATACGAGCATGATTCCCATTATGATCAGTAGAGTTGATGTCTTTTCTTCAGGCGACCCCGAGCCTTGAATGACATCATCAATGACATACTTTAAAAGCAGAGGCAATGTTAACGGAATCGAGAATTTAATCATCCCGATGACCATTGTTAATGCAATCTGTTTTTTATACGGTGTTACAAAAGCCATGTAGCGTTTAATGACCCCCATGTAAATCTCCTTCCCAATCTATCAGTGCCTCTTATCCGTACGCAGTCAAAAACCTGTTAGCCTAAAAAGCCAAACAGGTTTTTGGATGCTCTTGCTTATTTTGTATAATGTAAAAAACGTTCATACCACATATCCACAAATTCAGGAGCAAACGGACCTTTCCGCTGGTGAATCCAATGCAGTAATGTATTTAGATGCTCTCTTAAGATACTATCGATTTCTTTTGGATAATTCATCTGCCTCTTATGATCTGCATATTCGTCCTCATCCAAAATATTGTACGTCATGTCTGGAAAGACTTTGACGTCTAAATCGTAATCAATATACTTAATTGCCTCATCATCTGTCGCAAAAGGAGAGCTGATGTTGCAGTAATAATATACCCCATCATCTCTAAGCATCCCAATTACATTAAACCATTGTTTTGCATGGAAATAGCAAATAGCCGGTTCTCTCGTCATCCAAGTACGGCCGTCGGATTCAGTCACCATTGTACGGTCGTTTGCACCAATGATACACAATTCCGTTGCTTTCAGAATGGTGGTTTCATTCCAAATCCTGTGGATCAAGCCATTATGTTTATAGCTTTGAATTTGGATGGTTTCTCCTTCCTTGGGATAGCCCATATTTTCTCCCCTACTTTCTATAACAAACAAACCTAACAGTCCAAAGACCTAATTTCCCAACTAAACATGTCTCTATTATATTATACCGTTACATCATTAAAAAATGAAATGAAAAAGCCATTCAACCCAATTGAACGGCACACTGATTTACATCACGCTAGAACTCTTTTCCATCTGTTTATATGAATTGATGACCTCTTCTGTCTGTTTTGTAAATAAGGTTTGCACATTTTGCAGTTCCTCACGTTTCTGTTTGATCTGAACACAAAGCCTGTGCCACTCTTCTTTTTTTTCATCCTGCAGCAATTGTTTTTCTGTTTCTAAGCATAGATCGAGTTCTCCCTGCACGTCGAGCAGCTGATCCATGAGCTGCATTTGTTCTTTTACAAGCTGATCGAAATCAGACATCTAACTCCTCCCTTTTCATCGAATCCACTTTTTGTATGTATACCATTTCTTGAAAGAAGGAGGAAATCCTTTGACTGTTTATGTAGAGGTTTTACAGGTTTTGTCGGATGGTGGTGCGAGGCAAAAAGAAAAGCACTTCATTCGTATATGAAGTGCTTTCCTTTGTTTCAGTGATTAGCTGTTTTGTTGTTTGTTTTGCTCAGCTTTTTGGTTGTATTTTTTTACATGCTGTGCGTCAGTCTCGCTAGCAAATTCAGTGCCGTATTGACCACCTTGTGCAGCAGCTTGGTTTTGTTTCTTCACTTGTTGTGCGTTTGTTTTGTTTTGTTGTTGATCCATCATTATCACCTCCACGCACATTAATTTGTGCAGAAGGTGTACATCCTATTCATGATTTTTTTTAAACAAGCAAAGAACGTCCGCCATCGACAATAATCGTCTGGCCTCTAATCATGTCTGCTTTACCTGATACAAGGAATTCCACGCTGTCGACCATGTCTTTAATTTCCACCATTCGGCCGGCAGGTGTATTTTTCTTCGCATCTTCTAAAAGCTCTTCTCGGTTCGGGAAGTGCTTAAGTGCATCGGTATCGATCGCACCGCCTGATACAGCGTTGACGACGATATTTTTTTGTGAAAGCTCCACTGAAAGGTAACGTGTCAAAGCTTCTAATGCTGCTTTTGATACGCCGACTACTGTGTAATTTTCAAGGTAGCGAATAGAGCCAAGCGAGCTAATACTGACGATATGTCCGCCCCCGTTTTTCTCCATTAGTTTCGCCGCTTCTTGTCCGCAGAATAACAAGGCTTTCGCATTGATATTCATCGTCCAGTCCCAATGATTTTCTTCAAGGTCCATAATTGGACGCTGAACACCTGATGCTGCATTGTTTACAAATACATCTAAACGGCCAAAGGTTTCGTCAATTTGCTGAAACATGTCTTTGATTTTCTCAGGCTGGCCTACATTGGCTTTAACAACCAATGTTTTGACACCCATCGCTTCAATTTCTTCCGCTGTTTCAAGTGCAGCTTTTTTGCTTCTCGCATAGTTAATGACAATGTCATATCCTTTTTCCGCGAGGCGAAGGGCCACTTCTTTCCCTACTCCTCTGCTGCTTCCTGTAATTAATGCACATTTACGTTGACTCATTATGGTTCATCTCCTGATTTGAATAGTTTTCGTTCATTCGCTTCACACTAATAGGAAAGTTCCTATTAGGAGGTTACATTCATGTATGTCGGACGCGATTTAAGCCAGCTTGGCATGATGTCCAAGGATCAATGGAAAGATACTGAGCTTGCTTACTTTCATCATGCTTTCCAACAAATTTTACCTTATTTGAATGAAGAAGGGCAATCTAAGTATCGAGAAATCATTTCTGAAATCGAAAACCGCGGGGGTCTGCACCGAAATGAAGCTGATTATACCCACGGTACAACGGTTAAATACGACTAGGCTGCTCAAGTGCCAGCTTCCAAATTTTTTGGTGTGAGACTGGCAAAGCATACGCCTCAAATTCTTCTGTTGTGACTTTCTTCAGCATCGTGTCATCAGATATAGAGGTAACTCGTCCAAAGAAAACAGAAATATTCCAGATGAGGTGGGTAAATACATGCTGAATGGTGCCTTCTAAATCACCAAGCTCCGCTTGTACACCTGCCTCCTCTTTTAAGAAATCAATCAGCTGCTCTTTTTCCGTTTTTCTTCCCTTCGTTGTTTCCATGTTAGGGAATTCCCATAAATTCGCAAGGAGGCCTGTACTTGGCCGCTTATGAATATATAGGTTGCCTGCGTCATCAAATAACACCGCTGCTGCCATTGATTTCGCAGTCGGTTTTTTCTTTTTGCTTTTCACTGGGAGCTCATGTTGAACGCCTTCCTCGAATGCTGAGCAATGCATGTTCACAGGGCAAATGAGGCAGGTAGGGGATGTTGGGGTACAAATGAGCGCACCAAGCTCCATCAGTCCTTGATTAAATTCTGACGGCTTTTCCCGGGAAATGAGCTGATCGACCGCAAATTCGAAAATGTTTCTCGTTTTTGGTTTTGCAATATCATCCCATATGGACAAAATACGAGAAATGACCCTCATCACGTTGCCGTCTACCGCAGGATACGGCTTGTTATAGGCGATACTCAGCACTGCGCCGCTCGTATATGGGCCTACACCTTTGAGCTTTGAGAATTGCTCTTTCGTATCAGGGACAACGCCACCGTAGGATTCATATACTTCTTTCACAGCTGCCTGTAAATTACGCACTCTTGAGTAGTAGCCAAGACCTTCCCATGCTTTCATGACCTTTTCTTCATCAGCTAAAGCGAGATCCTTCACCGTAGGGAATTGCTCCATAAACCGGTTGAAATACGGAATGACCGTATCCACTCTCGTTTGCTGAAGCATCACTTCTGATACCCAGACGCGGTATGGATCTTGATTTTCACGCCATGGCAATGTTCGTTGTTCTTTTTCATACCAATCAATTAAATCATGCTGAAAGCCCGCAATATCTTTGCGGTCCAGCTTTTCTTGAATGTCTTTCATATCTATACTCCTTCTCATTGGACCGAGGGCTAACGTTCTGAATAGAACCTTATTTGTTGTATACTGTTTGTAGATACGTTAACATGTTACATTAAATCGGGATAAAGCAAAAGTGATTTTGCACATAGTCTTGATTGGAGACGTATACTTTGTATGATTGTTCCTAAGCATGACAACTAGGAGGTAATCAATTGGACACTGGTACTCATGTAGTAATGGGCATTTCTCTTGGGGGACTTGCACTTTTAGATCCAGCCGTCAGCGCAGATCCACACATGGCACACGCCGTGATGATCGCGACCATCGTCGGCTCCCAAGCACCAGACATTGATACTGTGCTAAAACTAAAAAATAATGCGGTTTATATAAGAAATCACCGAGGATTTACACATTCCATTCCGGCTGTACTGTTTTGGTCATTGCTGATTCCGGCTGTGATTTTTCCATTTGTGCCGGGGGCGAATTTACTTCACCTTTGGTTATGGACACTATTAGCTGTTGTGCTTCATGTGTTTGTTGATATTTTCAACGCATACGGTACGCAGGCCATTCGTCCATTTTCGAAGAAGTGGGTAGCGCTAGGGATCATTAATACGTTTGATCCGTTTATCTTTTTTACACATCTTGTCGCCATTGTCGTTTGGGCGATTGGCGGACATCCCGGCTATACGTTCATAACGCTGTATGCGGTGATTTTCTGTTACTATATCGTGAGGGTCATCATGCAGCTTCAAATTAAACGTCAGCTGCGTACACGATTCGATGAAATTGAAGAGATTATTATTTCGCCTACAATGAAGTTCAGACAATGGCGCATTGCCGTGAAATGTAAATCCTCTTTCCATGTTGGGCGCAGTATGAATGGAGAGGTCGTCATTTTAGACACCTTTAACCGAGTGCCGGTCCCTGATACTGAAATTATGAAAATTGCTAAGCAAGATGAAAACATTTCAGCCTTTCTCTCCTTCTCCCCTGTCTACCGGTGGGAAGTGGATAAATTCAAGGATCATTATGAGGTACGGTTCATTGATTTGCGCTACCGCAGCAAAGGTCATTATCCTTTTGTCGCGATCTGCCATATTGACATGGATCATCAAATCAAAAATTCCTATACCGGCTGGATTTTCAGTGAAGAAAAACTGCAAAAAAAATTAAGACTCGGCTCTGTGTGAGCGAGTCTTTTTTTGTGCTTCACTTTTACAACTTCGTCATATATTCCACAATAAACTCCCAAAATCCAGGTCCTTCTTGGTAAATCAGCCGGTCTATTTTTTCGATGAGTTTGATATAGAGTTCTTGTTCGAGGTCTTCTCTTTCTTGATATGCCGTGTTTTGTAGTTTCTTTTTGATCATGGGTGTGAAGGTTTCAATGAGTTCTTCCATTTCTCCATTGGTCATTTTGTCTTCGTGCACGGACATCTCCCCCTGTTTTTTCTTTTAGTTTATTGAGTGCTTTTTTGTGAATGTTTGAGATGTTTTGTCTTGTTTCGCCTAACTGATCGGCTATTTCTTTCATCGTCTGGCCTTCGACATAGATTTGGGTTAAGACCATTTTTTGTTTTTCTGTGAGCTGCTGGTAGGCCTTGTACAATGTTTGGTCTTGCAGATGCTCCCCTAAGTCTTGCTGGTTGAAGAGCACGGCTTCATACGTATCTGTTTGAACAGGGTCTTTCACTTCTTGTGTATCAGGATGATCGAGTATAAGCGGAAAACGCTGCTGCTTCTTTTTTACTCGTTTGTCAAAGTCGACTGAAAAGATGCGTATCATTGTGGAGATATACTTGATGATGCGGATTTTTTGATAGAACTGTTTGAACTCGGAATCTAGTTTTTTGGCATTTTCCTCATTTGGCTCTTCCATAACTTGCCGGAGCAGCTGCTCGTTTTTCGGGTTGCTTAAAAACTGCTGAATGAGCGGGTGATCAATGATTTCTTTCCATTTTGCTTTCAATAACAGCCGATAATCCATGTGCATCCTCCCCTTTGTTCCCTCTACTAGCATTAAGTGGACAAAAGTTAAAAAAAGTAAACTTCGTGAAACGGGTCTAATGATTCATTTTCTCCTCCTCTGCTTTCCTTTTTCTTCTTTCATACCACTTATATAGAAGACGAGCATCCGCTGGGAGGTGAGACAAATGGAGACCTTTTTTTCAGAGGAATGGCTGAAGCAGCTCGGTCAGGCTGGCTTTCCTGCCATTTTGACGGTTTACTTGCTGACACGCTTTGAACGAAAGTTTGATGAATTAAGCAAGCTCATCCAACGATTAGTCGCTGCTCAAAAAAATGATGAATCAGATTGACATCTGCTTGATTCGTTTCACCTTATGAAAACGAGGGCGAAATGAAAGGCCTTTTAGTCACCTCACACCATACGATGTTGAAAGGGGATTTTATCATGAGTGAAAAGCAAAATGGAATACCACAGCCAATTCGAGGAGAAAAAGGAGCAACGGTCAAAATTCCACGTAATCTCGAGCGGGACAGACAAAATCCAGATATGCTTACGCCGCCAGAAACCGATCATGGAACGGTATCCAATCTGAAATATTCTTTTTCTGATACACACAATCGTTTAGAAAAAGGCGGCTACGCCCGTGAAGTTACGGTCCGTGAACTGCCGATCTCTAAAAGTCTTGCATCTGTCAATATGCGATTAAAGCCTGGTGCCATTCGTGAACTGCACTGGCATAAGGAAGCGGAATGGGCGTACATGATTTATGGGGAAGCTCGGATTACATCGGTTGATGCAGAGGGGCGCAATTTTACAGAGGATGTGACTGAGGGTGATTTGTGGTACTTCCCTTCTGGCCTGCCGCACTCTATCCAAGCACTTGAACCGGGAGCTGAATTCTTGCTTGTGTTTGATGATGGGTCATTCTCAGAAAATAGTACGTTCCAAGTAACCGATTGGCTTGCCCATACGCCAGAGGAAGTCGTGCTTAAGAACTTCGGTATGACAAAAGAGCAGTTTGACAAGCTGCCAGAGAAAGAAAAATATATTTTCCAAAAAGGAATTCCTGGTTCCCTTGAATGTGACAAGGTAAAAATAGAGCAAGGAGAAGTCCCGAATTCCTTTAAATATGAGCTGTTAAAACAGGAGCCGATTACGTCAAGCGGTGGACAGGTGTGGATTGCGGACTCTACCAATTTCAAAGCGTCTAAGACGATTGCATCTGCTCTTGTGAAAGTTGATCCAGGTGCCATTCGTGAGCTGCACTGGCATCCAAATACGGATGAATGGCAATATTTCATTTCTGGAAAAGCACGAATGACGGTATTTGCTTCTGATGGACATGCGAGAACCTTCAACTATCAGGCGGGAGACGTTGGATATGTCCCATTTGCGATGGGGCATTATGTAGAGAATACAGGCGACGAACCGCTTTATTTCTTAGAAATCTTTAAGAGCGATCATTATGCAGACATCTCACTCAATCAGTGGCTTGCAGTCACACCGAAACAGCTTGTTCTTGATCATTTAGATCAAGGCGAAGATTTCTTAAAACTGCTTGATACTGAAAAACATCCTGTGATCGCTGCACCTAAAAAAGAGGATTAACATATAACTTCCTGCAAAAAGGCTGTCCTTTTTGCAGGTATCTTCATGTAAGGGAGTGTTTGTTCAACTATGCAGCAATCTGTTCACGCTTTATGGCAAGGGCTGAAATGGTTCATGGCGGCGTCGGCTGTCTGTTACATATTTTTGTTGTTTTGTGTACTGTTCTTTCATTTAACGGGTGCTTTTTATCAATCGATTTTATCGATGCTTTTATTTATGGGCATCTATGTGGTACTTGGGATATCCTTTGAGCATGTGGAGCATATGCTCATGAGGGTTGTTAGAAAGTGCCGTTCCAAAAAACGCTCCATCGTTTTATATGCCATTTCAATGCATCTTTTGTTTATTTGGGGTGCTGTCTATTTATCAGATGAATTGGTGGGCGGCATTTTACTGTCTACTTCTGAGGAAATTCTCTTTGCCCTAAGCCTTTGGTTGTTTCATTTTTTGTTTGATTATGCGACGTTTTCGTTTGAGAAGGAAGCTTAGTGATTTGCTTCATATAATCGATCAGCCCTTGGAAGATAAAAAAACACCACTTATGATGAAAAGTGGTGTTTTTTGTGTTTCCTTCGTGCATATAGGATTGCACCAATCAAACTGACGAGTGAAATCAACGCGAGAATTCTGATATAAGGCGGATAGTAGGTTAGCACAATCTCGTTTTTGCCTTTTTCTATTGGAAAACTGATAAAGGCGTAATTGGCTTGTTCAATATCTGTCTGCTGTCCGTTTACTGTGAGCTCCCAGCCTTTTTCATATGGTACTGGCAAGATCATATAATCATCGCCACGTTTGTTATCATATGAAATCGTAAAGCGGTTATTTTCGAGCTTTACTTGCTGGCTGCCATTGTCCTGTTTTTCTTTTTCATATGCTTTTTCTAGAATGCGGTAAGGCTCTTGGTACAGCTTTAGTTGATCGAGTTCATACGTCCCTTTTGGTACTCGAATGGAAAGGATTTTTTCCGCAGGGACTCGAATTGTCACTTCATTGACGCCTGTTTTGTAGATGGATGTATTGCTTTTTCGTGAGGTGACGTAGTTGTCAACGGATAACTGAAATCCTTCGTTTCGGTCTGTCCGCTTCACATAAAAGCTCACATACACATCTCCAGCGCGGGCCATATCATCTGGCAGCGTGATATTCAGGCCGCCTGTTTCTCCGTATACATCAAGCACACCATGTTCGTATATAGCTTGTTCGGTATGAATATTTGTATCCTTGACTCGATTTGGCGTAATCTCAATTTCAGCGTTTCCTTTTTTGTCTAAAATCACACCTTGCAGCATTGCATGCTCTCTATCAAGCGCTGAGGCATTTTTTAAGGATTCTTCTGAATAAATCGTGCTTGTTGTTCTTGCAAATGGCAGCGGCCGTGTATTTTCATACACTTTATAATGCTCGCTTTCCAATATTGGCTTAAAATAAGCTGGTGGTGAGTAAGGCATCGTATTGTCTCTCATATAATACTTTCCGTAGGTCAGGCTGTATAAATTCACCCTGTCCCCCATTGTTGCATAACGGCTGACACTTTCACGTCCCATATCGATTTGCAGGTCATTCCAGTAGAAATTGAGCAAATGCTGATTCAATATACTTGAATACGCACTCATGCCTTGAAAGCCTTCAAATAACGGGGTATTGTTGCGCACGCCATTCATCCAATCAATCCGGGCAAGCGGATCTTTTGAAGAGCGGCTTTGAATCTGCTGAATGAGCTTCATTTGCTCATGTCCAGCATATGCCTCACTATTCAGATACGTATCTGATACGCTCTTAATATTGCTTCTTTCAGATAAGTAGCCCTGCTGATACACGCCTGCTGTCAGTAAGCTGACAACGATGAGCACAGCTGAAAAGAGACGAAGGTGCTGGCGTTTTTCCGCATGAATCACAAGGAAAAACACGCTGATCACAAGCAGTCCTATGGCTGTAAATACAACAACATCCATATTTCCCTTTGCTCGTTCTGATAAGATGACTGCGAGAAGAAACACGATCCAAGCGCCTAAGACCGCACGCTTTTTCCACTTCCACTCGATTTGCGAGAAATGCTTGATGGTGATGGCTACGACCGCTCCAACTGTAAAGGCAAGAATGTATTCAAATCTGTACTGCGGTGCTGAAAAACCATTAAACACGCTCGCCATCTTTGGACTGTAGTGAAAAACAATAAGCAGAACGCTGATCGATGTAAACATAAAAAACCACCTGTTCCGATAGAGCGGAACGAGGAACATACAAATGAGAAAGATCACAGGTAATAAATACACCCTGCTTGTAAACAGCAGATGATCATGCAGATCAAACCAAGGTATAGATTGATCATATGGCGGTCTTATATTATTAAGAAATCCATAGACAGACGGAACAAAAAAGGCAGCACTTATTCCAAAGGATAACAGCGTAGAGACCGCCAGCGTCCAGAACACCTTCCACCCATTCTCCTCACTTCGAAGCTTGATGATATACCTGAAGACAAGATAGATCGCTAAAAAGATAAAATGAATATAAGCAAAGTAAAAATTGTTGATAAGCATCAGGCTACACGCCGCAATAAACCAAGCCGGCTTACCCGTTTTGAAAATCCGTTCAACCCCAAGCACAAGCAGCGGGAGCCACATCATACTGTCGGTGAAAAACTCCCAAAACGTTTGATGCCGAAAATACACAATAGACAATCCGTAAATTGCGGCTCCTGTTAATGCACTCAGCCTATGCTGGACCATGGAAAGAAGCACACGGTAAGCGATGAAAAGAATAAGCGTCAGCTTCATCACACTCAGCCAAATGACGGCATTTGCCCAGAAATGAATGTCCGTTGACTGGATGACATGAAGCGCATTCATCAGCCAGACGACAGCGACTGTGACCATAAAGACAGTCGAGGTTGTGAAATAATAACCTAATTGCGTATATGTACCGCCGCCTAGACCGAATTGATAGGAATAAAAGAAGTTTCCTTTGACGTATTCATCGTAAAGCAGCTTTTTAAATGGGAGCATTTGTGAGATCCCGTCTCCATCTCCTGTCATATACCGGCCTTGTGTATATTCATATAAGAAAAAGGAGTGTCCTAATAAAGCGAGAATGAGGCACATTCCTATGATTATCCATCTACGTTTCATCATCTAAATCCTTTCCACAAAAGATCCACTGTTCTTTGAAACAAAACAACCCAGCAAGCGATTCGTGCTTGCCGGTTATTTGACTCCACGTTATTTAAATAACTGTGTTAACACTCGGTCTTGTTCCTTTGAGCTTGTCTCTTGTTCCATCACATTTGATTCCTGGATTAAATAATGCGGCCTCTTTTTCGTTTCATAATAGATACGGCCAATATATTCTCCAATCACGCCTAGACTCAAAAGCTGGACACCTCCGAGGAACAGCACAGCTGATATTAAAGTAAAATAACCCGGCACCATAATGCCCGTTCTGACGATTTGAATAAATGTGGCCACGATGTAAATCAATGAGAGAAATAAGATCAGTATGCCAGTATAAAAACAAATTCGCAGCGGGCGGTTGTTAAAAGAAATAACGCCATCAATGCCATAGTTAAATAATTTCTTCAGTGACCATTTTGTATCACCATGCTGTCTTTCTACATTTTCATAATAGATGACCTTTTCTTCAAACCCAATCCAGCAAAAAAGCCCTTTAGAAAAACGATTTCCCTCTTTCAGCTGAAGCAGTGCATCGATGGCTTGGCGTGAAATTAAACGGAAATCCCCGACGCCATCACGCAAGTCCACTTCTACTACCTTGTTCATCACCTTATAGTACATGGATGACAGGTAAGAGCGCAGCTTGCTGTCACCTTTACGATTCCGTTTGGCAATGACTTGATGGTAGCCTTCTTCATACCCTCTGACAAAGTCCTGAATTAAATACGTCGGGTGCTGCAGATCGGCGTCCATAATAATCGCAGCTGCTCCTTTTGCATGTTCAAGACCTGCCAAAATAGCGGCTTCCTTTCCAAAGTTACGCGAAAAGGATATATATTTGACCTTTGCACTTTTGCGAGAGAGCTCTCTCATGTATTGAAGCGTATTGTCTTTGCTTCCATCATTCACAAAGATGATTTCAAAGTCATAATGAAAATCGCGAAACTCTTCCTCGAGTGCCTCAAAGATTCGTCTGATGTTTTCACCTTCATTGTAAGAAGGAATTATCACAGAGAGCAATTCCCGTTCCATATCGCACCTTCTCTTCACTTTTTTCACATAGTCTGATATGTTCATTATTCCTTTTTTGTCAGAAAACGAAACCCTTTTTTATTATCCATAAATTACATGTCTCTTTAATCGTTTCATTATATCAGAGTTTTATTTCCATTGATTTTCAACAGGATGAATTTAATGTAATTTTAAGTTTAATCATTGTAAAAAGCCTGTAATTTCGATCACAGACTGGGTATTGTTTCATAAAGTTGTTTGTTCATTTGTATATTTTCCTAATAATCGAAAAAGATGAATGGAAGTGAAAGGGCAACCTTTTTAGTGAAGCAGCCCTCGATTGTTTTGTTGCAGATGCTCGTTTGCCTTTGATTGTTTATTTTGAAATAGATGCAGCTGTGCGCCGTAGCTCTCGATCCACTCTTGGACAATTCGTTCTGTTGTTTCCTGTCCTTTATACTTGCGGCCAGCCTTTGCATAAGTCGTTTCAAAATCACTCCAAAGCAGCTCTACCCATGTACGTGCTTCGTCATATGTCAGCATATTGTTTTTTTCCATAAGTTGTTCTGTTAATCGCTCAAAGTATTGTTCCATGCCTGTTCCTCCTTCATCTAACAGAAAGTGCCTTTTTAAAAAAACTTCTTTTTTCATATACTACCCTTACGTCTTCAAAAGACGCAAATGATTTGTATTGTTTGGAGGGATTTGATATGCGTAATAAAGCAAAAGGCTTTCCAAATCAGGTAAATCACAAGTTTGAAGGCGAACCAGGCGCTACAGATGCTTATGCGTCTAAACGGCCGAATGGTGAAACGAATACACGTCCACAGGAACGGATGAGGGCATCAGGGAAACGCTAATTTTTCCAAAGGGAGTGCTTGAGATATGAGTTCAAATGGGAAATCGTATATGGCAGACTTTGTTCAATTAAGGACAACCGCTTACCCTCAACCATGGGCAAATGCAAAGCATTCTGCCTCTCAGGTCAACGGAGAAACGCAGCAAACGCAGCACGACATCGTACTTCAGAACAACGTCCGTAAACAACGTTCGAAGTAAAGAAAAGGACTGATCTCTTTGGATCAGTCCTTTTGCGTCAGCATTGAAATCGGCAGGGCATCTTCCATATTTGGAGCCGATACTCTGTATCCCCACGCAAACACGCCATTTAAATATTCCACATAAAACTCTTCTTCTGTGTCTTTGATTTGATAAGTCGTTTTCGTTTGAAACGAGGCTGGATCTAATAAATAGGCTTTCGCCATATCGATTTTCCGTTCTAAAACTGCGTATTCATTCACAATGCCAAGCTGTTCAGCCTTTCGTGCTTTTTCAGAAAGGGCGGCAATTTCCTGCTTCAATTCGTATTCTGTCATCTCACTATAGCGTTTTTCCATCTGTCATTCCCCTTTGTCTAAAACGTGATCAATTGTATCGAGATCAAAGCCTTTTCTGAATAAAAATTGCTTCACTTTCATCTTCTTTTCAAATGATCCGTCATACCCTACCTTGCGTTTTGCCTTCTCCAGCATATAAAGGAGGGCTTCTTCTTCCTTTTCCTCTTCTTGTCCATCATAGGCTTCTTGAAGGGCTTTATCAATGATCTCAAACGAAAATCCCTTTCGCTGCAGCTGCAGCTTGATGCGCTGCTCGATCTCTTTTGCAGAACGATTTTTTTCTTTTTTGACAAGCTTGAGAACCTGCTTTACAGCTTCCTCGAGCTGTAAGTCATCAGGGTATTGCGATAGCGCCTGCTCAATCGTGTCATCGTCTATCCCCTTGAGCTTCAATTCTTTTTTTAGGACGGACGGTCCTTTGCTGTTCGTTTTGCGATGGGTGCTGACATAGGCTTCTGCAAATTCAAGATCATTTACATACTTATAATGCTTTAATTTGTGTATAATTTCACTAATAGCAGGTGCCGGGATTTCTTTTTTCGTTAAATAATCGGTGACTTCTTTCACTGATCTCATACGGTAGGATAAATAATCAACGGCCTGCTGAAATCCTTTTTTCACCGAATCACCGAATTGAATCTCAATGATATCTGCTTCGTCCAGCTCTTTGCCTTTTTTCAAATCGTGCTGGACGAGCACATCTAAATCAACGCTAAAGGCGTACTTTTCATCAAGAAAGATGTTGACCCGCTCTGTATTGTTTTTCTGAGCAGAAATTTTTGTAATATAGGGCATCCTGTGATCACTCCTTTTCCAAAACAGTCAGGATGTTTCTTCTGATTCAAAATCGTGAAAGATATAGGTATGTATATGAGAGGAGAGATGTCAATTGAATATCGCCATTACCGGAGGAACCGGTTTTATCGGCCAGCATGTTACAAAAGTGCTCGCTGCTGAGGGACATCATCTATATATTTTAACAAGAAATCCAAAGGAATCCGAACAAAATCATTTACATTATGTGCAGTGGCTGACCGAAGGTGCTGCGCCTGAGCATGAATTGCCTGCCATCGATGTATGGATTAACCTTGCTGGAAAATCCATTTTCACACGCTGGACAGACAAGGCAAAAGAAGGCATCCTCTCCAGCCGTCTCAAATCAACACAAGAGGTAAGACGCATTATAGAAGCGCAGGAATCAAAACCATCTGTGCTGATTCAAGCAAGTGCTGTCGGGATTTATGGCACATCTCAAACAGGAGATTTTACGGAGGAGTCACCTCCTGCAGATACTGATTTCTTAAGTCATACATCAAAACTTTGGGAGGCTGAGGGCAAAAGATTGAAGCCCTCGGCATTCGTACGGTCTACACACGCTTTGGCGTCGTGTTAGGAGAAAAAGGCACACTGCCGCTGATGACACTTCCTTACAAGATGTTTGCCGGCGGGACAATTGGCGCTGGCTCGCAATGGGTTTCATGGGTGCATGTTGAGGATGTGGCACATCTCATTGCCTATGCGATTCATAATGACGACCTCTCAGGCCCGCTCAATGTGACATCACCGAATCCTGTTCAAATGAAACAGCTTGGACAAACCATTGCTTCTGCCCTTCACCGTCCCCATTGGCTGAAGGTGCCATCGTTTGTGATCAAAACGGCACTCGGTGAAATGTCATTGCTTGTTTTAGAAGGCCAGCGTGCTCTGCCAAAAAAAGCACTGCTCTCTTCTTATGACTTTTTGCACCCTGAACTAAAAGAAGCGATTTTGCATTCTGAGGAATAAATGTTGTCAAAAACACCCATCCTATTAGAAATGATATGAGGGGGCGATTTTGATGAAGAAAAAAGAACACCAGCCAACTTCGAAGCTGAAGAAAACTCAGGAAGTCCTGTATCAGCAGGAATTCAAAAAAGCGGAAAGAGCAGCAGAAAAAAGAAACAAATAAAACGGATATTCCCCTCCAACAAGCACATAACTAAAGTGATCTTGTAAAGGAGGGAAAGGCTTTGAAAAAAGACCAACACAAAAAATCCAACCACGAGCTCGCAGCACAAGAGACGGATGGCGAATATGTTGAATTTTCCAAAGAACTTGCAGATCCGAATGACTTAAAAGCAATGGCACGTATGAAAGCAGCCGATCAGCGCGCCAAAAAACAATAAGTAAAAAAGCAGACCTTATTCAGCGGTCTGCTTTTCTTTTATTTGATTTCAGTAAGAAGACTTGATGCTTTCTGGCGTGATTTTTCCTCTGGCACCTCTTCTGGATAACCTATATGAAGGATCGCAGCAAACCGTTCGTTTTCCTTTAATCCCATGTCTTGTTGAAAGCCTTTATCGTATAAAATACGTCCGCTCTTCCATACCATACCGATTCCTTGATCCCATGCAAGCAGCTGGAGATTTTGAATGAGCGCGCTCACGGCGGCAAAATCATCATTTCTCACCACAGGGTTCTCGTCTTCTTTTAGTACGACAAGTAAAAGCGCTGGGACCTTAGAAAAGTAATCTCTGTATTGATTGATCTTTTCTTCTTTTGCATCTGGGTTGTTGCGCTGAAAGAACGCAATGAAGCGCTCTACAAAAGTGGCTTTGGCTTCATCCGTCACCGCATATAAAAAGCGCCACGGCTCCGTGATTTTATGGTTTGGTGCATAGACTGCATCCTCTAATAGCGGCTGAAGCTGTTCAATCGTCACCGGTGTGTCTTTGAATTTGCGAATCGATCGTCTATATCTGACAGCGTCTCGAACCGTTAACGCGTCTTTTTGTTGTTTCGTTTCTGGCATATATGTCATCCTCTCAATCAACCTTAATTGAAATTGATTCTCATTCACATTATAAACATCATCGCGTGCAGTTGCAAATCAAGTATCTCTCCTCCCCGTCTGCTAAATAGTTGTTTGACTTTTTCAAGTAATGTTACAATCATATTACGTTTTAAACAAATTTTGAGAAAAAAGCCAAGATGATGAAATGATTTTCAAGTATTCCCATTTTGTCTGATTCAGTTTTTTTGTCAAAAGGCTTTCAACCATGATTGGAAGGGAGGCTTCTGGATGGAATGAAAATTAATATTGGACAAATCATTAAACTCTATCGTTATAAACAAAATATGACCCAATCTGAATTGGCAGAAGGAATTTGTTCTGTCTCTCATTTAAGTAAAATTGAAAATGGCTCAAAGGAGGCCAATCAAGATACGATCAATCTGCTGCTTGAACGGCTTGGTATCAGCCAAGAAAAGCTGTCACAAAAGGCACGTCATCTGCTATCACTTTTGGATGAGTTTCAAATGAATATGTACTTCTATGCTCTCGATCAGGCTGAACAAAATGCAGAAATGATCATTCAGCACGAGGAGCAGTTCTTTTCACTGGATTTAGGCATTCAGTATCATTTGTCTTTATTTCAATTTTATTTATTAACGGAAAAACAGCCGCTTGCCTTAAAAACACACCGCGTGCTCAAAAAATTCGAAAAAACGTTTATTGAAACGGAAAAAGAAATTTTTGAATATCTAGACGGTATTCATCAAATTAAAATTGGTCAGCTTGAGGATGGGCTGAAAAAGCTTGAAAGCTGCTTTTCCTACGCCTCAGTTGAACAAAGTGATTTGTATTATCACTATGCAAAAGCACTCGGAAACATGGGACAGCTCGGTGACGCGCTTGAAGCGACACATCAAGCGATGGATTTATATAGACAAAAGAACAATTTCAAGCGGATTATTCACTGTACACTTATTCACGGCGTGATCTCACTTGAACTAAAAGCCTATCAAACTGCGAAGAAATATATAAAGGAAGTGATTTTGCACACTTCCCTTTACCCTGATGCCTATATTAAAATGTCCGCATATTTTTATTACGGGGTGCTTTTAAAACGTGAAGGTGATTTCTCTTCAGCTGTGCCTTATTTACTAGATTCACTCAATTACTTTAATCAAGAACAGATAGAAGATCGCTACTGTGAAACGCTATATGAAATTGCGACACTATATGCTGAATATGACCGCAAAAAGGCACTTCCCTACATACATGAGCTGTTAAAACAGCCTCGTATTCAGCCAAACTGTTTATATATGATCAAAATCTATAAATTGATGATTGAGGAAAATCCTCTTGATTTGAAAACCTATTTGATCGAAGCAGCCCTTCCTTACTTTGAACACAATGAGCTGCACAGTGAATATTTGTTTGCGCTTAGAACCTTGCTTACCTATGCAGGTGCTGAGCTTGATGATCAGGCCTATAAGTTCTACACAAAGAAGCTGCTAGATCATTTAACAGTATATCTTCCCTATTACAAAAAAGCATGACCTTCTGCCGATCGAAGGTCATGCTTTTTCTATTTATTAAATAGTCTTTTGTTGATCTGTGTCATGATGGTTCATCCGTTTGACAGAATGAATATACCGTCTTTTTGCAAAAAAATCGTACGCATGCTGTCCAAAGCCAAGCCAAATACTGAGCATGATGAATGGGACCGTTCCCCATAATGCAGGGATATGGCAAGCCATACGCAGCCAAGTATAGATCCCTGAATTCTTTTGGTTTTTGGCTAGGGAAATAGACACGATTCGTTTTTCCGCCTTCTCTTCACTGATTTTATTCAGCCTGAGCAGCTGCGAGTGTCTAAAGGATTCAAAGTGAATCCGATTTTTCCAATCGAGTGATTTTAACAAATCAATCATTTTTGCACATGAAGGACTTTGTCCATCATAAAACACAAGCAGTCTCAGTGATTTGATGGAACGCTGTTCTCTTTTTTTCGATTCAGCGAGCTTCTTTTTTTCTTGATCGAGATAAATGATTTTTTTCATAAATTGATCGCCTGTCCTTTTCTGTCATTTTTTTAGTTCGTTCAAAGGAGATTACAACTAGATTACTATAGTTGCTGGGCCTCTTGTATTGGGAAAAAGCCAACCCTTGTGCGTTATATGAGCCTTTGGATAAGGGCAAAATCATTGATTTCATGGCATATATGAGGTTTTTCAACTAAAAGTGGTTGGGAAAATCGTGGTGCTTTGCGGTTTTCTGCGGTTTTTGATAGAATTCTGCGGTTTTCTACACCTTTATGCGGTGGTTTTGTAGGTAAAACGCAAAAACAAGATAAAAAAAGACTACTTCCCATTGCGGCGAAGTAGTCTTTTGGTTTATATTTTTGCCAAAACTTCTACTATTTCTTTCTCAATATCTTTCCATAAGTAACGGTCTGTCGTATAGTGATGTGCGGCTTCTTTCGCAAATACTTGAAAAGCTTCTTCATAATCAGGTGCATCTTTGTCCGGTTTTTTCTCGTCCACAAAGCGCTGTGCTTCTGCTGAGCGAGGTCCCCATTTCCCCACTTCATTCCCGTCCTGATCAATGATGACGATAATCGGAATCGATCTTGCGGTCCCGTTCGTTAAATACTGATCCATCAGGTCTAGATTCTCATCCCGAATGAAATAGCGCGCATCAATGAGTGCTTCATTTGCAATACGCATGAAAATCGGGACATTGACCATTGCATCCCCACACCAATCCGCTGTGATGACAAGTGCTCTGAGCTTTTTCTTTTGCAGCTTTTGAAGCAGCTCTTTTTCTTTTTGATGAATTGCGTACTGGTTGTACACCGTGAGTAGATTTTCCCGGTTTTTCTCCATGTTGTGTACATATGTACGTTCAGCTAATCCCTTTGTAAACCATTCATTTAATGTCATATGAACATCCCCCTTACCCTTCAACTTTACCACTTTTGCTATTCTTTTGTCTAAAAAAACCTTCACCTAGTGAAAGGTAAAGGTCTTTTGGTTTATCGACGCCGATTTCGATTTGGGTCCGTCCCAATCAGCTTGGTGACAAGCACCATTGTGACAGGCAGTGACGTATTTTTTTTATACGCTAAATATTTCCCACGCCATTCAGGCTTATACTTCTGTTTAAACGACCGTAAACCGCTGAAGCTGTACATATATCTGACATTGTTGAAAATAACACTCGCCAAACGCTCCGTGAGAAAGGACTGATGGAACGTCCCCACATTCGATAAAGGTGCCATTCCCATGTTAAACGATTTATAGCCTTTTTCTTTCGCCCATTGAAACAGGTGGATAAACAGCGCATCCATCATCCCGTTCGGTGCATCATGCATATGACGCATTAAATCGATGGAAATCTCCCCTTCTTGATACATCGGCATTAATGATACAAAGGAAATGATTTGCCCTTGTTCATCCTTTAAAATCGCAATCGGTGCTTTTTGAAGATAGTCTTCTTGAAAATAACCGAGCGAAAACCCTTTTTCTTTTTTCTTTCCGAGCCAGCTGTCAGAGATTTGTTTTAAAGTTGAGATCAACTCATTTGAAAAGGGAGGTTCCAGCATTTCAAAGGTGTAGCCTTCTCGTTCAAATTTATTCGCCACAGCTCGTAAATTTGATTTTTTCTTACCTGACAGAGTAAACGTTTCTAAATCGACCATGGCTTCTTCCCCAAGCTTAAAGAAGTGAAAGCCTAAGTCATGATAAAGAGCCATCCCTTCTCGTTCTACTTGATAAAAAGCGACGCGGTAGCCGGCTTTTTCTGTCTCCTGTAAAAACTCTTCAAGTACAAGCGGATAAGACGCCTCACGTCCAGATGGATCTCCGAGCACAATGACGCAGCGGCCAATTCGTCCAAACTGAAGCATCGCTTCTCCATCACTTGAGAAAAATAGTTTTTTGTCGCCTAAAAAGCCAAGATGACTGAGGGCATTTCCGCCTTTTTCTTCTAAAAACGTTTTTAATTTTTCCTCATCTGCTTTTTCTCCAATCGGAAATGCTTTCTTATTAAAAATCAATTTACTAATGAAGAAGAAAAGCGGGACACCGATGAGAGCAATCATGCTTGTCATCGTGATATGCCGTTCATTGTGAACGAGATAATCCTTACTCAAGAAATGCCCTATTTTTGTCCAAATATAGTTGCCAATGACATTATAGTTAAAGAGCACGAATAAATATCCAGCGGCAGCCGCCACAAACTGATTCAAAGAATAAGGTGCCTGCTGCTTCACAAATTGATTTCGAAGAGAGAAAAACACAGCCATGATGACTGGCAAAATAAAGATCAGACTGAGGTTAAACCCCTTTAACAAAGTAAACACAAAACCGCCTGCTAAGGAGATCATTGTCAGCACGTACGATCTTTTCGTTCTTTTATACACTTCAATGGACAAAATCATCAGAATGATTCCGAACATTAAAGAAAGACCATTAAATCCTGATAAAAGAAAGCGCGGAATGCTGGTAATCACACCTAATCGATCGACTGGAAGCACAACAGATGCCATGATAAGCAAGCCGCTTCCAAAGGTTAAAATCGATAAAGATCCGTACAATAACCGGATTAATAAAGCACGGTGCAAAACAATTAAGACGTTCGTTGTTTCAATGGCAGGTGCCATTTTCGGATTGCCTTCAAGACGTCTAAGCGTCGTGCCCGTTAAATCGTAAGCAGCTAGACAAAGCCCTAGGATAAACGGGAAGATTGAGTACACGAAGCGATACAAGACGAGCGCCGTCAGAACCATCTCTTTATCAAAACCAATGTACTGCATGCTCAGTAAAAAGATGAGGTCAAACGAGCCAAATCCGCCCGGAACCATACTGATTAAACCGCCAATTGATGCAATCGCAAATACACCTAATACAATTCGGACATCGACATTCATTCCCATAGAGACGACAGCCATGTACATAACAAGTCCAGCTGCCAGCCATTCTAAAAATGATGCACCGATATAAGCGTAAATTGGATGCTTTAGTCCATTTTCACCGCTCTCAATCGAGCTTTTTCGAATAGATGCCATGACGATATATATTGGTACAATACAGGCAAAGATAATGACAAATGCCCATAGCCACGGCTCCTGGCTGATAATACTTTCAACAGGAAGCACCCTGACCAAGATCAGATCACTGAAAATAGATAAGCCCAAAAGGACAGAGGAAGTCAAAAGGGCAATGCCTTTCAGCAGTTTTTTCGTATCTGTTATGTACTCCTTATAGAGAAGCGTTCTAAGCCCTGCTCCTGATAGACCGCCGAATCCAAGAACACTGTTAAAGGAGTTTGCAATCCAGGAAATGCGAATCGTTTTCCAACCGCTGATCGGCATATTTAGGCTTTTTCGTAAAATAAAATCATATAAGGACATCGATAAAACCGCAACAAGTCCAAGAAAGACAAGAATAAACAAATCCATTCGGTTCAAGCTGTCAATAATATAAAACGTCTTTTTAATGGAAAGTCCGCTTAGCTCCTGCTTCGCGACAAAGATCAATACAAGGATAATCACGATCGGAAAAAGCATTTTTAAGATCGTCATACCCGTTTTTTTGTTCCACATGTTTTTCCCAACTTTCTAGGTTGCTTCAATTATTTCAACTGAACATTATTATACAACAAATACCACTTGATTCATGCAGTTTAACATTCAAAAGCTTGACGAACCTTTCAATTAGAAGTAAAAATCAGTAATATAAAGAAAAAGAGCCGCTTAAAGGAAGTGAACAAGCGTGGAATATAATATTCATGACACCACCGTATTAAAAGAAGAGATTCTATCTCCAGAGGAAAAAAAGACATGGGTTCTTTATATGAAAGTGCTCACAGCTGCAGGTCTTGGAGATGTTTCTGAATGGATGAAGCTTGATATGAGTATGCCTCAAATGAAGGTGCTCATGCTGCTCAATAACCATGGCTCTCTCAAAGTATCCGAAATCGCTGAAAAAATGGGCGCTTCTTTGTCCAATATGACAGGTCTGCTTGACCGGTTAGAACAGTCTAACTTTGTCGTGCGAAAGCACTCTGAGCGTGACCGGAGAATCATTGTCGTAGAGCTGACAGAGGAAGCGAAAAATATTTTCAGAAGTATTTATCAAAAAGGACACGAAAAAATCAAAAATTCCCTGCAGCGGCTCAATGACGAGGAAAAAGAAAAAGTCAATGAAGGCCTTGCTATCTTAGAAAAAGCACTGCGTCCTGAACGCGGCTAAAAAAAGTAAAAAAGAAAAAAGACGGTCACTTGAGGTCCGTCTTTTTTGTTTCTTCTATTTGTCGATCTGGGGTGAAAAGATTTTTACGAATGACTTCCCTGTCATCCCATAAAAGATAGGCTAAGCCGAAAATGAGAAAAAGGATACTGATCCACGTACCGCCAGGAATCAGCTGTTCAAGTTCCTCAATCGTTCTTTCTGAGCCTAAGCTGTTACTATAGCGTATCTCAAAAAGAACATATTTCGCTATATAAAACAATGCCGCCATACAGATAAACATGGCGCCGACAATTCTCCTTCCAGACATGCGTTTACTCCTTTACTTCCACTGATTTCTTTTGATTAATTCCGTAATATGGGCAAGGTGATGCTTTGAATGCCAGACGTACATTCCCGTTGCATCATATAAGGACACCGTTTGTTGATCGGCAGGGTGATAATAAGAAGCGTTGAAGTCTTTCTCTGACATTCCCCGCAGTAAAGTGACCCACCTGCGATGCAGACTGCTGATCAAAGGCAGGGATAAACTGATGGGCGCCTTGCTGTCAGGAAGTGAGGCAAATCCCTCCTGATCATATGGACGTATGTCCGGTGTATCTTCTGTGAGAGCAAGTTTGAATCGTAAGTATGCATTCAGATGGCTGTCTGCTACGTGGTGAATGAGCTGACGAACAGTCCATCCTCCCGGCCGATAAGGTGTATCAAGCTGAGCATCTGTCAACGGTGCAGTCACTGCTTCATACTCTTCGGGGATTGCAGCCAGCTCATTAATCCATGCTTCCAGCTGTGCTTTCGTTTTTGTTTCTACTGGTTCATATAAGCCAATCGGATATTGTAATGACGTCATACGTTCTCTCCTCTCTCAAATCCTTCAAGAACAAATTTTCCAATCATCTTTCCTTGCTCAAGTGTTTGATGTGCCTGCTTCAAGTTAGCAGCATTGATCGGACTGAGAACCTTTGTTAAGGTATGCGTTATTTTTCCTTGCTCAAATAACTCACTCGCCTCTGTCAAAAGCTCATGCTGTTTGATCATGTCCGCTGTTTCATACATAGGACGTGTGAACATGAATTCCCATACAAATGCCGCACTTTTATTTTTGAGTAACTGAATGTCTAGGTTGTGCTTGTTCTCGACAATGGTACAGATCGTGCCTTGCGGTTTGATGGCTTCTGCCATGCCTTTGAAATGTCCATCTGTATCATTTAAGCATAAAATAAAATCCACTTCACCGATTCCTTTTTCCTTGAGCTGCTCGAGAAGCGGCTGATGATGATCAATGATATGATCGGCCCCTAAGGACAGACACCACTCTTTTGTTTCTGGTCTTGATGCGGTTGCGATCACAGTTGCCTTCGCTAATTTGGCTAGTTGAATGGCAATTGAACCAACCCCGCCTGCACCACCAATGATCAGCAAGGTTGAGCCTTCTGCATTCCGCTTCATATGCATCCGGTCAAATAAAGCCTCATAAGCCGTAATTGTTGTAAGGGGCATCGCGGCTGCTTCTGCAAAGGATAGATTAGCTGGCTTTTTCGCCACAATACGCTCATCCACAAGCTGGTATTCACTATTCGAGCCTTGACGCGTAATATCTCCCGCATAGTAAACGTGATCGCCTGGCTGAAATAATGTACACGCTTCGCCCACTTCAACAACCGTACCGCTTGCATCATAGCCAAGAATTTTCAGTTTTTCTTCCTTCTGATCCTTCGGTGATCTCACCTTTGTATCAACTGGATTCACGGACACAGCCTCTATCTTCACCAGTACATCCCTGCCAGACGCTTTAGGCTTTTCAACCTCTTGATCCATCAGGCTTTGCTCATGCTCAATCGGTAAATACTCCAATAGTCCAACTGCTTTCACTCGCTCGCACTCCCTTTCTCCATTCTTTCTTTCCACATTTTATCATAATTTTCTGATGTTTATGGCTGGGTCAAACGAGTGATGGCACATTTATGACCTCTTCAGGGCCTTTCGCCCTCTCGCCATGTATGAAGGACGTGCCTTTTGCAAAGAAGGAACATAAGTGAACCAGCTGTTGGATTTAAAAAATAGCTGAACGTAGTAAAACTGAATGTGCTGCAGAAAAACGATGATTAATAGAAAAAGAGTGAATGAGAGAGTAGTTAGATCTACTCTTCCCTGTATCCATTCATTGATCAAAAGAATCACAAAACCGACGATGAGGAGCTGTTCAACTCTTTGCACGAGCTGGCTAAAGACATGCCCGCGTTTTGTTAGATCACCAGACTGGTGCTTTCTGATCCTTCTCGATTTGTAGAACAAAATAATACTTTCTGTTAGGTTATGAATCATAAAAAGAGCGATGAGGACGAGCAATAAAGGTGATGGGGTATAAAGGACTTGTGCAACGAACGGAAAGACTAAAAAATAACAGGCAATCAATGCGTGTCTGACTGATAAAAGAAATAGGACTTTTTCTATAGATGTTTTCATCTGTTTCACCTCCATATGTACTACGTTTCATTTGCCGAAAAGTTTCCCAAACCTATAAAAAAAGGATACCCCTAAAAAGGCATCCTTGATGAATCAAACTTAAAAAGCAGCGCTTAGTACGACTGGACCTTGCGGAAGCTTGTTATCCTTTTTTGGTTCAAGGGTAACAGCCACAGTATCCCATGATTCGTTTGCTTCTTTTTCAGATAACGCATAGGTGACGGTTCCTTCCCCGTTGTTATCTGTTTTAAAAGCACCGGCTGGCACTGGCTGATCTCCTTTAATGAGCCACACTTGATAAACAGCAGATGAATCAAGTTGACCCTTTAAGCCGTCTGCACTCACAACAAGTTCTTTTTTGCCGTTATGCTCTATCACTGAGAAAGCACCTGTCGTTTTTGGTGATGCGGCAGAAGCCAGTGATTTTGTGGCAACAACCCTGACAGATTCTTCCGCCTGCTGTTTTCCATTCGATAAGAAATACACATTTCCAGCTGATGAAATAAGAAGCAGTGCGGCAACGAGCGGTAATAGCCATTGGTTTCGTTTCTTTTGCAGCGGTTTGATTTCGTTTGGCTCAGGTGCAGCCTTTTGCTCTTTTCTATCGCTATTGTTTTCTTCGACTGTCTCTTCTTCAAACACCTGGGATAAAATACGGTCTTTCATCCCTGCCGGAGGTGTTTGGTCTTCGGCTAGAAGTGGAATGTCAGACATGAGCGCTGTCAATTCTTCAAGCTCTTCTTTGCAAGCTGGGCAGTGCTTGATGTGCTCTTCAAATTGCATTTTTTCTTCTCCTTGCAAATGCCCGTTGAAATAATCAATCACTTGATGTTTACACTGAGTCATGCCTCTTCCTCCTTTCCTCCGCGAGACAGTTTCGATCGCAAATGCTTCAAAGACAATCGAACCCTTCCCTTTACCGTACCAATAGGGATGCCCAGCTTTTCAGCGATGCTCTTTTGTGTCATTCCTTTAAAATAGACATCTTCTATGATGGTTTGCTGTTCTTTTGACAATGTAGATACTGCTTCACGTATGATCTGTTTTTCCTCTTTCCATTCCACTTCTTTTGATACATCTTCTTGATGATCGGCTAAATATTCAATATGCTCATCTTCCAAAGCCGTTTCATTCCGGTGCTTTCTTAAGAGATCAATGGCCGTGTTGCGTGACATCATGAATAACCACGAAGAGAATTTCCCTTTATCCGTATGATATTCTCCTATGCCGCGCCAGAGCTTGATAAAGACCTCTTGAAGCACTTCCTCCGCGAGCTCACGGTTTCCAGTCATTTTATAAATAAACGAATATAATACACGTTCATAGCGATCGTACAGCACTTCAAGCGAGGGCTTGTGACGATCATATTTGATCTTGTGATACAGCTCAAAATCTTTCAGTGTGTCCATGGTCATCTCCTTCCTTTTTCATGAGAAAGAGCATGCGCATCCATCATGAAATCCTTCACGTATTGCTTATCACTCGATTTACTGAAATAAGCCTACCTTGTACTTTACTCTTTTTTCAAGGAGAAAAAAAGAGCGCTAAAAAAGGAAGTGTGCTCCTCATGAGAATGTACTTACTTTACGACATAACAGACCATTTGGATCACTCATGGTACAAAAGTCAAGAATCCATGTGTGACCACTCTCTAATCAGTTGATCTCTCCATTCAATTGAGGTAGAACGCATTCTTTCCGCATGTCATAATAGGGTGTAAATTGGAGAAATTGGAGTGTCCATATATGATGGTGACGATAGTTCTTTTTTTATTAGCAGGTTTAGCAGAAATTGGCGGCGGCTATTTGGTGTGACTTTGGCTCCGTGAAGCAAAGCCTGTCAGCTTCGGGATCGCCGGCAGCCTTATCCTAGTCGCATATGGCGTCATTCCGACCTTTCAGCAGTTTCCGACTTTCGGACGGGTTTATGCTGCCTATGGCGGTGTTTTTGTCATTCTTGCTGTATTCTGGGGCTGGTGGGTCGATCGAAAAACACCTGATCTATATGACTGGATGGGGTCTTTGATCTGTTTGGCTGGAGTCAGTGTGATATTATTTGCGCCGCGCAGTTAATTTCTAACATCAAAAAGGGCTAAAATGATGTTTATTTTAGCCCTTTGTCTTCTTTTCGAATCTTACATTCTAAATTGTGTTTCGTATAAACGACGGTACAGACCATCTATTTTGAGTAACTCTTCATGTTTTCCTTGCTCTTTTACGCCTTCTTTTGTGAGAACAATAATGCGGTCGGCATGCTGAATTGTCGCTAAACGATGAGCAATGATAAAGGTCGTTCGTCCTTCAGCCAGCTCTTCTAATGATGCTTGGATAAATGACTCTGTCTCAGTATCAAGCGAAGAGGTCGCCTCATCTAAAATGAAAATCGGCGGATTTTTCAAGAAAATACGTGCTATGGAGATACGCTGTTTTTGTCCTCCAGATAACATCATCCCACGCTCACCGATCATCGTATCAAGTCCTTTTGGCAAACTATTGACTAAGTCCGTCAGCTGAGCCTTCTCTACTGCCTGCCAAATCTCTTCTTCAGATGCATTCAGTTTGCCGTATAGGATGTTTTCACGTATCGTCCCATGGAATAAATAAATCTCCTGCTGCACGACACCAATTTGTGCGCGCAGCGATGCAAGTGTCATCTTTCGCGTTTCTATGCCATCAATTGTAATGCTCCCCTCCTGCCATTCATAAAAACGGGGAAGCAGATTGCAAAGGGTCGATTTCCCGGCACCAGATGGACCGACGATGGCAATTTTCTCTCCTTGTTTGACCTCAAGATTGATGTCATGCAGCACAGGTTTGTTTGGTTCATATTGAAACGATACATGCTCAAAAGTGATATTCCCTTTTAACTCATGGACTTCGATTGCATCCTCATCATCCTTTTCATCTGGTGTTTGATCGATCAGTGATGCGAATCGTTTAAAGCCAGCTGCACCTTTTGGATACATTTCAATGACTGCATTGATTTGTTGAATGGGTCCTAAGAAAATACCTGTTAATAGGACGAATGAAACAAATTCACCATATGTCATATTTTTTTGCAGCACAAACCATGCACCGCACACGAGCCCAAATACGGTGACACTTTTAATGAGTAAATGACTCACTGCTGTATGCAGTGCCATCATTTGATATGTGGTCAGTTTTGTTTTTCTAAACTGCTCGTTATGCTCGATAAACCGATCCATTTCATGTGACTCATTCCCGAATGCTTTCACCACACGAATGCCGCTAATATTGTTTTCCACACGTGAATGGAATTGTCCAATGCTTGAAAACATTTTATCAAAAGCAGCAGACATTTTTTTCGTAAAGTAGACAGATAATCCGATCAGGAATGGAACGACAATAAATGTGAGAACCGCAAGCTGCCAGTTAATCGATAGCATGAGGCCAAACGCACCCGTTAATGTCATGATGGCGATAAATAAATCCTCTGGGCCGTGATGTGCCATCTCTCCAATATCCATTAAATCATTGGTCATGCGGGAAACGAGCTTGCCTGTTTTCTTTTGGTCAAAGAAACGGAAGGACATTCTTTGTACATGAGAGAATAGTTGATTCCTCATATCGGTCTCAATATTGATCCCCAGCTTATGGCCAAAATAAGTCACAACGTAATGCATGGTGGAACTGATGACATATAAAATGAGCAGCAAACTGCCCCAGAACCAAATGGCTTCCCAATCACCATTTGGCAGTAAATCGTCCATCACTTTACTGATGGCTAGCGGAAAGGATAGTTCGAGTAAGGCCGCTAGTACCGCACAGGAAAAATCTAATATAAACAGCCCCATATAGGGTTTGTAGTATGAAAAAAAACGTTTGAACAATTGACAGACCTCCTAATGATGAGATAAATCTGTCAATAAATCAGCAAACTTTTCAGCTTGATTCATGACTGCAATGGGATCATAAGGCCAAAAGAATTCTGCATCCAGTTGATAGGTCTGTTCCTTTTTGACAGCTTTTAAACTCTTCCAGATAGAATTATTTTTATCAAATGTCCCGCCATTGGATTCATCAATGAATATATAATCCCCTGCATATTTCGGAAGGGTTTCATAGGAGAGTACCTCATAGCCTGTTTTACTATTTAAAATTGTATCTTTGACCTCTTTTGGCGGATTCACTTTCAATTGTTGATATAGTGCTTGTCCACCTCGGTAAATTCCGTTCCCATACACAAACACATCATTTTTAAATGCGCCCATGATAGAAACTGTTTCATTCTCTTTTAATACAGATTTTACTTTTTTTCGAGCTGCTTCGATTCGTTTGTCAAAGGAGGCGAGAAACGCCTTTCCTTCCTCTTCTTTGTTTAACACCTTGGCCAAAGTTGTGATTTCTTCATGTGCGTCTTTGAATGAATTGTAAGGATATACGAGTGTTGGTGCTATTTTTTTATACACATCATAGACTTTTTCATCCTGTACTGCGGTGATAATTAGATCAGGCTTTAAGCTGAGTGCTTTTTCAGCTGAACGCTCGTCACTAATGTCCTCTATACCTTTGATCTTGTCCTTCAAGTGTACATTCTTTAAATCTTGAGTCGTTGCACCTACAGGGTGAACATCCAATGCAATTGCACTGCCTAAATATCCATCTATGAGAACGCGTTTTGGGTTTGCTGGAATGTCGATTTTTCCTTTAACAGTCTCAATGGTTTTCGTTTGCTGCTCTGTTTCTGCCGTTTTGGCTTCTTCTTTTTTGCCACAGGCTGACAATACCAGCATGAAGATGACAGCACATATCCAATATGTCTTTTTCATATGAGTATTCCTCCTTCATTTCCTAGATACAAATGAGAATAGTTATCAATTACTAGTCTCATGTATTCTACCAACCTCATACGAAGTGGTCTATGGAGGATTCTCGCAACTTACATATGGATAATTGTTGGATTGGCTGCCGCAGTCAATCGGGAGACAAAACGGTCAATCAAATGAAGAGCCCGCTCCCCTTCATCAAATCGAAAATCCTCTAGCTTTAATGGGTAGAAGGTTCCATTTTTCACAGCGGACAATTGACGAAGAACATCGCTTTCCTCCATCCGCTGATCCATTTGTTCATACCACCCATGTTCAACACCTACAATAAAAAACATGTGATCCGCCTCGTATTCTCTTAACCTTTCTAAAGGAATGACTGTATGTTGATTGGGGAGAAGAACTTCTTCTAGAATCGTCTTCGGAGGCTTTAAGTCAAGCGTTTCGTAAAGGTAGAAGGCACCTCTAGCATCATAGGACCACATGTACACTTTGTCATGTCCTCTCATTTCATAAATCGCCACTGTCTCTCCTTTTTCCCTAAAGGAAGATAGATCCTTTCTTGCCTTTTGACTCAGATGTTCAAAGCGTTTCACCCAATCAACTGCCTCTTTCTCTCTTCCTAACAGGCGCCCTGTAGATAAGACCTCTTGTACAACATGACCACCGGCATATGGCAGAACAAGGACAGGGGCAATTCGCTCAAACCGCTTGATCAACGCAGGCTTCGAATAAAAATAGTTAGGAATAATGATTAAATCTAGTTGAAGTGATTTGAATACGTCATCAGGCGTGTGTTCATCTATGACCAGCGTACCGGCCAGCTGATCTTTGAGTATATCTGAATGGTGAAAGGTATCTTGGTCAATGCAGACAGGGCGAATGCCTAGCGCGCCCAATAACCCGACAAATTGAAAAGCAGCAATTCGCTCTGGTCTTCGATTGTTTCGGAACTGACTAGGGGACCTTCCTGTCTTCTGCCTGAATTTCCTGCTGAAATATAAACTGTCTGTATAGCCCACTTGCCGCGCAATCATTTGAATTTGATCATCTGTTTGCAGAAGCCGTTTTTTTGCTTCATCTATTCGAATTTGTGCAATATAGTCACTCACACTCAGTCCCATACTTTGTTTGAAAAAGGTCGAAAAATAACTCTCATGAAAACCCATCTTATGGGCTAAGTCTTTTCTCGTAAGCTTTTTTTCATAATGCTGCGCCATATACTGCAAAATCATTTCAATTGAATAATGCACCTTCTCAGCGTATGGCTTGGATTGACGGTGAAAAATGTGCATGATGTCCTCCAGCCTTTTCTCCTGTTCTCGGATGCACTGACTCACCTTCATTTGTTTGATGTAAGAAAACAGCACGGCAGAGCCTTTGACCATTGCTCCATTATCCGGCAGATCATCATAACTCATCTTAAAAACCAATTCATTTTGCGCATCATTTGTCAGGATAAACTGATCAAATGTGATCGTATAAATCGCCACCTGTTCGTTGGATAAAGATTGGAGCATGACATTGATACCTGAGCGGATCAACATACTGTCTTTTGCGTTTAGCTGATATTGCAATCCTTCCATTTCAATTCTCACAGATCCGTCGCATGTCAAGAACATAGGGAAAGATGTATGCCAGGAGACTGTTTGTTTGACAGAAAGAGATCGCTCTTTACTTTCTTTCATGCGCAGAATGGTATGAGTACGGGTTGTCATTTTCTCTTTCTCCTTCCATATAAAAAAAGTGCTAAAATTTTAGCACTTCAATGTTTGACTGGATATTCATCAGCGAGCTCCAGCTGTTTGTAATTCTTTGTTTTTCTCCTTAAAGCGTTCATTATGAGAGGAAACGTATGCCACTTTTTCGGCTTCTGGTTCGATGTAAAGCTTTGCGCTATTCAGCGCATTGACTCCATCAACAAACGTACCAGCAATTAAGCGGACCTTGCTTTTATGTGTACACAAGTCGCCTACTGCGTAGACGCCCGGTAAATTGGTTTCCATTTTTTCATTGACCTCGATCAGTCCCCATTCACCTTGCTTGAGACCCCATTCTGATAGCACGCTTAAATCGCCTTTCATCCCGTGATTAACGATCACAGCATCTGTTTCGATTCGTTCTTTTTCACCTGTCTCTATGTTTTGAATGGTGACAGCATCAATTTTGTCACCTTGACCATGCAGTTCTGTCAGTTCATGCGGGGTTAAAATTCGTTTGCAAGTCGCCTTCATATTGGCGACGTTTTTCTCATGTCCGCCAAACATGTCACGGCGATGCACAACGGTGACACTTTCAGCAATTGGAGCAAGGGCATTGGCCCAGTCAACCGCTGAGTCGCCGCCTCCAGAAATCACAACCCGCTTCCCTGCAAATGTCTTGAGCTCCTGGACAGTGTAATAAAGGTTTGTCACTTCATAGCGGTCTGCATGCTCGATTTCAAGTTTCCGCTGAACTGGAATGCCGTGACCCATCGCTAATATGAGGGTCTTTGTCAAATGACGATCACCATTTTCAGCCGTCAGTAGGATATGATTATGTTCATCTCGCTCGAATGACGTGATTTTTTGATTCAGTGCAATCTCTGGTTCAAATGTTTTCGCCTGAGTTTCCAGCTGCTGTATCAGCTGTTCTCCTCTTGTTGGCGGCAAACCGCCGACATCCCAAATGACCTTTTCAGGATACAGAAGGATTTTCCCGCCAAGGCTTTCGTTGTACTCAAGTACCTTCGTCTTTAAGTCCCGCATCCCACTATAAAAGGCGGTGTACATGCCTGCTGGCCCGCCGCCAATAATGGTGACGTCAAACAATTCAAGCTGATCTGACATTTGAGTCCCTCCAGTTTTCCATCGAATGATCTATTTATCAGTGATATTGATTCTCATTATCATATGTATCTATTGTAGTCTACTCTAGTGAAGGGAATCAATAGCTTTCTGCAAAAAAAGAACAGGACGAGCGCTCACTCGTCCTGTCATTCATCACACGATCGTTAAACCAAGGTCTTTTAATTCAAGAGAAACAAGTCTTGCAATCGCATCTGCGCCTTCTTTTGTAAAGTGCGTGCGATCCTCAATTCCTGTTGACAGCATAAAGTAAGAGGTCGTTTTCTCTATGCCGGAAATTTGATAAAACTGAAGACTTGCGGTATTTAAATCGACGAGAAGAACTTCTTCTTCATCGGCTAATTCTTTCATAGCGGCACAGTAATCAGGAAAATCGTTGATATATTCTCCGTCTTTTTCATGAAAACGGCCGACTGGAGTGAGTAAAAGTGGTGTTGCCCCTTTTGCCCTTGCTCCGTGAATATATTGAGACAGGTAGCTTTTATACGTCGTGAAAGGATCTGTATGGCGCTCGGGCTTCTCCTTGGAAGCATCATTGTGCCCCATTTGTGTGAAAAGCCAGTCTCCAGGCTGAATGTCAGCCAATATGTCATCAAGGCGTCCTTCTTCAATGAATGTTTTTGAGCTTCTTCCACCAATGGCACGATTGTCGACGTGAACGCCGTGCGCTGTATAGCGGTGTAAAAACTCTCCCCATCCTCCTTGAACAGGACGATCTGGATAAGATGAAACGGTCGAATCACCAGCTAAATAGATGGTTGTCATGTTCATACGCCTCCCTTTTTCATTGAGCCACTTCACCCGAGCGATACGGGCATCCTAGTGCCTGCTGAAAAGATATGAAACAATCAGCATCGCTATTTCAATTATTCTCTTTTTAATGATCAAAACCCTGCTTACCGATAGATGTGAATGTGTTAAATATGCGGCGGAAGTTCTATTTTTGATTCCACTGCTTGATGTAACGCCTGAAGCATATAGCCAATTCCTTTATATGGAGCCAGCGGGTAATTCGCTTTTTGATGAGGATGTAATAAAGGGTCGATCACTTTTCGATATTTCTTCCCACCTAGTACTACCAGTTCATCATATGCGAAAAGATTTTTTTGATGAAATTGCTGGCTCAGTTCTTCTCGTGTGATCTGCTTAGCATGCGGTATACCAAAAGCCACATCATAATTTTCATGTATGATATCATCTGCCTTTAAGAATCCGTGCTTCGCTGATAAGATCATCCAGTCTGAAAAGAACGTTTGAGCATAGCTTTTCGTACGCTGATGCAGGGGACTTAAATAAACAAGGTTCGCTGGCTGGCTCCCCGCCTCTGGATCGACGTCCCAAATTTTCTTCGCGCCACATGGAATGATACAAACTCGCTTCACTCAGGTTTTCTCCTTCCTTTTTCGATAGATCTGAAACACGATACAGCCTAGCGCTGTGCCAAGTGTATTTAAAAGAATATCATCAATATCGCTGCTTCTTGTAATGATACCAGATTGCGAGAACATCCATTGGAGCATTTCGATCATGGTTGACAGGAGAAAGCCGCCAAGAACCGCCTTTTGCCAGCGCATCGTTCGAAAGGCTTGATAAAGAAAAAAACCGAGTGGAACAAATAACAATATGTTCCCTGCTAAATTTAAAAAGACGAGATTTGGATAGCCGTGATGGTAGGCGTGAAGATTTTGATAAATGGACTGCAAAGGCATGAGATTCACACTCACCTGATCCCTTGGGGCGGAAAAACGATTTGGAAAGACCGTCAAATATAATAAAACATTCGTATAAATAAACAGGCAGGCAAGGACCAACTCTGTTCGTAAATAGATAAAACGATGTTGCTTTTTTGCCTGTCTGTATCTCATATGTAAATAGAGCGGGACGAGCAGGAGAAAATAAGCAATGGAAAACATAGCACTGGATGTCATACAGAAAGCTGCCCCTTTCTCACATGATGATGCTTGACCATATTTACAGCTTATTCAGGCTTGCCCGCATCTATTCATCACTTATTCTCACATTCAATGAAGAGAAAACCATATTGACAAATCGTCATTTTCTCGCTAGACTGAATGACATTCAGTCATTTAAGGTCGGTGATGATATGTCGAAACGACAAAAGATTATGCTTGCTGCGATTGATGCGTTTAAAGAAAAAGGCATTGAAAAGACGACCATTTCGGATATTGTGAAAGCAGCAGGAGTAGCACAAGGAACGTTTTATTTATATTTTCCTTCAAAGCTTTCCGTCATGCCTGCGATCGCTGAACATCTGATCGCTCAGATGGTGCCTGCGATCGAAAAGGAACTCACTCAGCATGCAGATGTCCTCGATCAAGCAGATGCACTTGTTGAATTCATTTTTGCTTTTACAAGGCAATACCGTGATGTCCTTGCCCTCACCTACTCAGGCTTAGCCGCCACCGAGCATTTAAAGGAATGGGAAGATATTTATGAGCCGATTTACAAATGGGTCGCTGCTTTTCTAGAAAAAGCAAAGCAGGACAAACGAGTCCGTGCGAATTTGAACTGTCATTACGCGGCGAAATTCATTATCGGTTTACTCGAATCGTCTGCTGAGCAAATGTACTTATTTACGGAAACAGATACAGAAGAGGTTCTGATTCAAAAGCGAGAGGTGAAGCAATTTCTTCTTTACGCACTTGGCATAGAGACACCTTAACTTAGTACAGCACTTGCTGTACGCAGCGTGTAGACAAACCCTCGCATTCGTTGTCAGTCCTGCGCGCTGGTGCTCACGAATGTCAAATTCGCTCCGCGCCAGTGCTCGTCCTTCCTAGACTGCAAAGGTTTTCTATCACGCAGAAAAGAAAACAAAGGGCTAAAATAAAGTTCATTTTAGCCCTTTGTCGACATTCTGAATACAGCACTTGCTGTACGCTCTTTTTTGGCTTTAAAATGACGAATCGTCAGTTTTGAGTTTTAGGAGGAAATACAATGAAAAAAAGCTGGATGTATGTTGCACTTACTTGTTTATTCGAATTACTTTGGGTGTTTGGTTTAAATAGAGCAGATGCGTTGTGGGAGTGGGCCATCATTATCTGCCTGATCCCGGTTGATTTTTATTTTTTAATGAAGGCCTGCGAAAAGCTGCCGACAGGGACCGTGTACGCCGTGTTTGCCGGTGTTGGAACAATTGGGACATCTTTGATGGATTATGCACTGTTTGGCGGTTCGTTTTCAGTTGAAAAGCTCTTATTTATGGGCATTTTAATTCTCGGGATTATTGGACTGAAAGTGTCTGATGGAGATGCACATGAGCAGAAAGGAGAAGCGGTATAACATGGGCTGGTTTTTTGTACTGTTAGCCTCTGCCTGCGAAATCGGCGGGACCATTGGCCTCAATATGTTTAGTAAGAAAAAGCAAATCACGACAGGCATTTTATTTGTCGGCGGGTTTGCGTTATCCTTTTTGTTTTTATACGCCTCGTTCTCGTCCGTTCAAGTATCCGTCGCTTATACGGTCTGGATCGGGCTTGGAACGGCGGGCTCTGTCTTATTTAATATGATTCTATTTAAAGAGCCGAAAAACATGATTCGTATACTCAGCCTGCTGCTGATTGTGATTGGTGTGGTTGGGCTGAAGTTGTTTGCTTAATACAAAAAGCAATGGAATTGATTTTCCATTGCTTTTTAAGTTAATTTATATACTTTTCTTGGTACGCTTTAAATTGTTCTTCGTACTTTTGCAACTTTTTCATATCAATTTTTGAATTTAATTTCGGTTTTCGCTTTCCAATTACCATCACATCTTTATCTACAATAGGACTTGATAAAAAGATGTACGGTGCAAAACGATCACACTTCGTATTTGGGAGGGTTACGGATAATCTAGCATATTCTTCTGTCGGGAATTGGTTCGAGATTTCAAGTTCCTTGAGTCCGTCTAATTCCGATATTGGCTCTAAAGACTCGTCCTTCACTTTTATATTTGATAAGCACAGATATTTTAAATTCTTGAGGTATCTTAAAGGTTGAAGCGTATTTAAATTTAATGAATTCCAAACCCCGCCTGACAATTGCAGCAATTCTAAACCAGTGTTTTTTTGCAAAGGGGCTATGTCATTCAACTTTGAAAAATCTGTTATGGATAAAGCTTTTAAAAACGTGTTTTTTGATAGATCCCATAAACTTTGTGCCTTTGTATTCCATTCAAGTGCCAATACCTCAACATCTTTAAGAGAACTTATCATTGATAAATCTTCTACTCTCAGTTCATGCACAAAGAGCATTTTTGGATTAACTAAACTCAAGATCGTATTGAATTCCTTTTGGTCCACTTTGTAAATCCACAATTTCGTCAGGTTAGAAAAAGATTTTAACCTTTCAATGTTTATTGTTTTCCCTGTAATTAACAAGTCAGTAGAATTTTCATCTACATCGGCTAAATCATGAACAACTTCTGGTCGTTTATCATGATGAAAAATATATTGGGGGTCTTCTTTTCGCATGCTTTTACCTCCACACCTATAATTAAGGAATATCCAAATAAATTTTATCAGTATTTAGGAGTCAACACATTATGATCTTTAGCATTTTCTACTATTTCTTATGAAGCAGTCATTGGAGACTACCTGCTAGTCAGCGGACTTCTACCAATTGATATGCTAATTTTAGTAGATAATAAAGTTAGTAAAACGCCTATATATAAACAAATAAAAGAACTCTAATTCGTATACGAATTAGAGTCCTCATGATATGACTGATTTTATTTTTCTACCTTAAAATCTTTCTCGTTTAATGGGTATCTTGCTGCTCAAGCAATAGATCCATTGCGTAAATCGATTCGCCTTTCTCATCCAACAGAAAGTACACAATCAAAGGTTCTCCAAAAGCTGCTGTCTGTTGCGTGAACAAAACACATGTGAATTTTTCAATACCAACTGGCAGCTTTCTTTTTAATAAAGGGTGAAGAATAGGTGAAGCCCGAATTGTATCTACATCAACATCCCAACATTCGTTTTTTAAAGTTGGATATTGCTCTGATAACAATTGGTGTAACATATCGGTCGTGAGCGCTGCTTTTCCATCGCATCCATCATTTATTATGTTGGTGTTATACATCCGACAGCTGTTCACCCTTTGAAGCGTTGATTCGTATTCCTTTTAAGACAAAGCGTTTCTGACCATCAAGTGTACAAGTGATCAATGTCAGTTCATTTTTCCCGCGATCCTTTAATACATCCACATCCGTCGGTTCTATCGTAGCAGAGCTGACAATTTTATATTCGTATGTTTCAGCTTGATGATGTAAGACGACTTTTTCTCCTTTAGGTACCTCTGGCAGCTGCCGGAAAAGCCGGTCGCCTCTATACCCTCTATGGCCTGCAATCGTGAAATTTCCTTCACCTGGCATTTGATGAGATTTGATTTGAGTCAGTGCAATGCCTAAATTTTCTTTTGTTGTAACAGGCAGCACTTTTTCGTTTAAATCAATTGACGGGATCTCTAGCTCCATCACATCTCGCAGGTCTTCTTCTGACACAGTTAAATGTGGAATTGAAGAAAGGGCATCACTTTCATTTTCTTCAATCATCTTTAATGCCTGTTCCATTGCTGCTGTCTCTTGAGAAGTTCGCCACTCATATAGAAAAGGAACGGAGATGAGCATCAGCCCCGTGACCACCAAAAAGCTGCCTAATAAGGTTCTTTTTTTCATCAATACACTCGTTCCTTCCTCTTACTGAATGGTTCTTCTTCTAAGAACAAGAAGAACAGTTCCAGAAGCTACTAGTAAAATCCCTGCATACATCAAGTAACGCAGCCATTCTTCTCCAGTCTTTGGCAGCTCTCCGTTTGAGTCATGAGGCGGATGTTGATCCCCTTTATCTGAGGCTGGAGGATTCGTGTGGTCCTCTTCACTCTTCACAGGTGCATTTTTCACAATCATTGTCTTGATCTCCACTTCGCCTATTTGAATTGTAAAAGCGAGCGGTTTCTTTAAAGCTACATAACCATCTGGTGCTTTCGTCTCTGTGAGTAGATACTCTCCAGGTTTAAGCCCTTTGACAATGGCTTCTCCGTCTTTTCCTGTTGTCACAGATTTTATGGTTTTCCCAGCTTTTGTACGAATGTCAAAGGCTGCCCCTTTTAAGGTTCTATCTGTCTGCTGGTCTACCTTTATGATACGCAGACTTCCTAAGATCAAGTGATTCTTCGCTGTTAATTGAAGCGGCTTCTGCTGATTTTTCTCAATTGTGAACAGGATCGGCTTATTATCCAATTCATAACCATGAGGTGCTTTCGTTTCAACGAATTGATATTCTCCCGGTTTTAGATCGTTGATGTGAAGCTTTCCTTTTTGATCCGTTACAAGTGATTTCTTCAACGTTTTTCCTTCTTTACTCAGAAGAGCAAACTCTGCATTTTCCAGCGGATGTCCCTCATCATCGATTTTGGTCAGTTCCACTGCTCCCGGCGTCAGTTTGTTGATCATTTCTACTTTTGCTGGTTTGTCTTGACCTAAACGAATCGTAAATGAGACAGGTGTCTGATCCAATTCATAGCCGGCAATGCTTGCTGTTTCGACAAATCGATAGGTTCCTGGCTTCAGTTGATCGACTGTCAGTTGACCGTTTTTGTCTGTCTTTAAGTCTTTCTGAATACGCTGATCATGCTCATCCATCAGATCGAAGGTCACCCCAGCCAGCAACTGACCATCCTCTCCTTTTTTCTGAAGCTTCACAGCACTTGTCGTCCGAATATTTTCTTTTGTCACTTTCACCAGTTGATTTGGGTTGAAATCAATCTTAAATTCTACTGGTTCTGCATCTAGTTTATGTCCAAACGGAGCCTTCGTTTCAACCAATTGGTAAGCGCCTGGTTTCAAATCGTTGACAGTGATGATGCCTTTCTCGTTTGTTGTTAAACCTGACATCATTTCTTTGCCATCGTCATTGAAAAGTGTAAATTCTGCGCCTTTCAATCTTTCTTTTTCTTCCCCTATTTTTGTGAGTTCTACAGAACCTTTCTTAAGCTGATTGATTGCCTCCACTTGAATCAATTCTTTTTGACCTAATTCAACTTCAAAGACAAGTGGTTTCGTACTCAATTCATAGCCTTCAAGACTCTTTCTTTCAACAAATTGATAGGTTCCAGGTTTTAGCCCTGTGAAGGTGATCTTTCCATCCTGATTGGTTGTAATTCCTTCTCCTCCTGCCACTATCTTTCCTTTATCATCAGATAGATCAAAGACAACCCCTTCTAATGATTTCCCATCTTCGCCTTTTTTGTGGAGCAGCACTCCGCCTGTTTTGCGGCTATTTTCTTTTGTCACACTGACCAGCTTCTCAGGGTTAAATGGAATAGCAAAAGTGACAGGTGTTTCGTCAAGCTCGTGACCAAATGGCGCCTTCGTTTCAACAAACTGATAGGTTCCAGGCTTCAGATCGTTGACGATGATCTTCCCGTTCTGATCAGTGACAAGACCTGTTTTCATCTCTTTTCCATTTGCATCTACAAGCTTGAATTCTGCTCCTTCAAGCACATCATCCTTTTCACCGAGCTTCGTGAGCTGGACAGATCCAGTTTTGAGATCATTGATCACTTTGATTTCTGCCGGTGTTTTTTGTGCGATTTCGATGGTAAAAGGATAAGATTTATTTTTCTTTTGGTAACCATCAATACTCTCTGTCTCCACGAGCTGATATTTGCCCGGTTTGAGGTCATCAACCAAAAGCTTCCCATCTTCATCTGTTGTCAAATCTTTACGTACGACTTTGTCATTTTGATCCAAGACTTCAAATTGAACACCTTGAAGCTTCTTGCCATCTTCCCCTTCTTTTTTCACTTCTAATGCACTTGTTTCATAGAAGTTCTTTTGCGAAATGACGACTGGTTCCTTTGGATCAAGTGGTACTTCAAATTTGATTGGCGTTTCATCTAATACATAACCATCGGGTGCTTTTGTTTCAATGAGCTGATACGTGCCCGGCCTTAGTTCGTTTATCGTGATCTTGCCATTTTCTCCTGTGACAAGCGAACCTTTTAGCTCATGCCCATCTTGATCTAAAAGCTTGAACTGTGCACCTTCTAGTCGCTCTCCGCCTTCACCTATTTTGCTCAATTCTGCTGAGCCTTTGATGATGTCATTTACTGCAGTTACAATTGTTGTTTCTGTTTGATTTTCTTTAATGGTGAACGGCCATTTTTGCTGATTTAATTGATAGCCTTTCGGTGCATTTGTCTCAACAAAATAATAGGAACCTGGCTCAAGATGTTTGAAAAGGATTTCTCCTTTTTCATCCGTTTTCAAATCGGTTTGGACGGTATCTCCAGATTCATTTTTCAGTTCAAATTCTGCATTCTCTAATGCTGCACCCGTCTCTTTGTCTTTTTTCGTTAACTTGACATGCTGGCGGATTTCTTGGTTTTGCACCGTCATGCTATTTCCTGTTTTCGCTTGATCTCCAGATTCGTAAGGCTGATCAATCGTTATATGGATCGGATCCTTGGTTTTAATATAACCATCAGGTGCTTTCTCTTCTGTCACGATATAATCACCATACAGAAGACGATCAAATCGAAGAGATCCTTCTTCATCTGTTGTCTTTGTACCAATGACGATGCCGCTCGCAGCATCTGTCAGAGAGAAGGTTGCTCCTTTTAGCGCTTTTCCAGTACTCGCATCTACCTTTTTAACGGTTAAAGCACCAATCGCTCCTGTGCCGTCCCCCATGCCAGCTGTGCGTTTGACCACAATTGAGGCTTCGGATTCCTTTTTGATTTCTTTTACATTTTCACCTCTAAACGTTACTTCGTTTTGAAGTGTACTTCCCACCTTATCTAAAATGAGAGATTGGTATTCCAAAATATATGGTCTCGTGATTTCTTCTTTAAATTTGATTTGAAAAGAATCTGGGTCGAATTCAAGGTCTAGTTCATAATCCTTCCCTTTTTCCAGCTCTTCTGCTTTTGTCACTTGCCCCTTTTCATCTATTGTCGTCGAATAGAGATGAAATGAGTTTTCAATTATGGCTTGGTTACTGCTTGGATGGTCTATAATCGTCGCATCTTGGACTGTTGATTGACCAAAATTGATATTTACTTTCCAATCAATAACTTTCCCTTGTTGATTTCCTGATTTGCTCGTGTATTTCCCTCCATTTGGAATGGACACCACAGCATTCACATCTGATTCTTTTGTCTGTCCATCATAAAGGGTCGCTTTATTTTCGTAGGTTTTCTGTACTAAATCCATTCCTTCAACACTTGTTTGATACGTGATTTTGTATGGGGAATCAATGGCTTTTTTGAAGATGACTTCGAAGCCTGTTTCTCCCTTTTCATTTTCAAGGAATTTGATGTCATAATGTTCTTTCGCTAATACCTCTTTTTCTTCTGCTCCATTTTCCCCGCCTTGTAAATCAAGCGAATAGACGATGATTGAATCTTTAAGCAAACGCTGATTTCCTTGAATGAAATCCTCGATTCTCGCCTCTTCTAGATGTTTCAAATTATAGTTCACACCGATATTCCATGTGATCTCTTTTTTCTTTGCATCATAAGTTCCGTTCTTAAAACCATTTGACTGCGTGTATGTGTCAGGCGTGAAGACAGATTGATTTTCCTTCGTCAAATCCTTGCCATCTTCATTTATCCATTCAAGCTTTACATGATTACGCAGATTCTTTTGGTCTTTATCTGCTCTTTTTTCATAATCAAAAGACGTTGTATATGTGACGATATGTTCTGTCTTAATTTCTTTCGTAAATTGAATATCAAATCCATTTTCATGTTCAATTATTAGGTAATCTGTGCCTTCTTCAAGCACTGAATTGCCTGTCGTCACTTTTAAACTATCTTTTTGCAGCGTCAATCCTTCGTTTGTAAACGTATCTTTTAATATTAGATTGTTCATCGTTTGTTGATCTTTGTTGAAGGTGATACGCCATGGAATAGTCTTGGTCTTGTAATTTGGTGTTCCATGATTTTTCGTTAGGATTTGCTGGTCAATTCTTTGCTTCCCTTGTTTGCTCTCTTTGCCAGCTGTTACGGTATTGATGATCTCTTCAGCTTCAAAAACCCGCTCGGTTGCTTTTGTTTGATAGGTGATGAGATAAGCTGATTGAATATCTTGATTGAATTGCAAGGTAAACCCGTTTTGTTCATCCTTTTTTTGAGGTTGAACTACATAATTTTCAAACGCTTTTGTCCCTGCTTCGTTGCCATTTTGATCAATTGTGACTTCTTTGACTTGAAATGAATCAGAAATCAGCGCCTGTGTGCCATTAAAGTAGTCTTCTAACAAAGCATCCTTTTGAGCCAGCTTTTTTTCGTTATAGTTATATCGAATTTCCCAAGTAATCGTTTGTGTGACTGGATCGTAGTGAGCGGCTTTTTTATTTAAAGGACTGCCTCTTGTCACATTCACTGTGCCTTCTGCTGAACTGATCACTTTATCACCAGAAACAAGGGACGCTTTATTACGAAATGCAGACTGATCTTGATTTGTAATGTCCGTTTCATACATTAAACGGTAAGCTAGATGCACGTCATCTTTAAATTCAATCGTGAAATCTTGACCATCTGCTGTTTGACCGATTGTGTAGTGGTTTTCGTCAAGCAGCTGTCCAATCGATGTTTCTCCATTTAGCTTTGTATCAATACGATAAAGCTTGATTGAATCTTTTTTCAATGCCTGACCTTCTTGAATCGGATCTAATAGCTTCGCTTGTTTCACATCGTCTAAGTCCATATTAAAATCTACTGTCCATTGAATGGTTTCAGCATTGTAAGATCGATTTGGTTTTCCCTTTTTAGAGACGTTTGGACCATTTGGAATGTATTGAATCGGAATAGATACCGTATCCTTGCCTTCAATCGGGGTAATGATGACATCTTTTTCTTCAGTGATGACTGTTTGTTGATCTAATTGCGTCCAAACTTGAAGTGTTCCATGAATATTTGAATATTGTTTAATAAAATCGGTGAACTCGATGGAGGCATTTCCGCTCTCATCTACAGAGAAATAACCAACGGTTGCCTGATTAAATTTCATCTCGAGACGATCGATTTTTTCGTAAATCACTAATTCCTCTGGAACCTTGAAATGGAATTCATCTCCGCCATTATAGCTATGCCCATTCGGGATGGCCCACTCATAGTTAATGGAAATCAGCGAGTTGATATCAGGTTTCTCAATTGAATTTCCTTCCGGATCTTCAAATATTAATTTCGCATCAGTGAGGAGATTTTCTTGTATCAGCGTTTGTTTTGTAACACTTTGCAGCCCTGCACGCTTAGACACGCTCACTTTGTTTTTTAGTAATTCATCTTCTTCGTTTTGTTTCGTTTGAGCGGCTTCTTGATTGTTAGAAGCTTTATCTTTCTCAGATGAGGTTGAGTCATCTTTTGGAAGGCTTTCTTCACCCTCATTTTGCTTTGTTTTCTCTTCTTGCTGAGTTATACTGGTGACATCGATGTCAATTGATCCTTCTAAATTTGGATCGATCTCAACATCTTCTTTAAATTTTACCGTCACTTCATTTTGTTTTGAAACGGTATACTCGCCAACAGGTATGTCACCTACAGTAATGGGTTCCTTCTGCTCCTTCTCTACCTGGATGGCTGAAGGAAGAGTGAGAACATACGGATATTGTTTTTTTAGATCAATTCCTTTTATTGACCAATGCACAGTGGCCTTTCTTACTTGCTGATCTTCCATGCTTGATAACTTATTGCCTTCGCTATCAGCAAACTCAATATCCCCATAAATATTTTCTTGAATTTCTTTTGCTTGTGCCCCTGCTAAAGGCAAGACTCCTAATATACTAGACTGTATGACTAGCACTGTAATGAGTGCCAGCGACAATATTCTTTTCAATACATCCACCCTTTTCTAAAATTAATTTTCAGCAATGATAAAAAAATCAGTTGTATACTGTCAGATCAATCACTCCTCTTCTGATCAAATATTTTCTAAAAAATTGCACCTTACGACCCTATGAATAAAATGAGTTGATCAATCATGATAGTGGATTCAATAACTGGATTGGGGTCCATAGAAATGGGGAATAGTGAGAGGGATCATGAAAGAATAAATATGAATTTTTCTATTGATACTTGAATGAACAATAAACGATGTTTACATGCATATATAAGCATGTATTCACATATAGTTCGTTCATATGAAACAAGCATGTATCATATGGTATGTATGGTTAGACAGTTCAGCATCATATAGACCGCATTCCTTTCTACTCCCTTTCATATGGTAATCAAAAATCTGCTGCATTTTATTCTTTCATTTACCGTTTCAACAGCAAAAAAATAAACAAAATATCTAAAATGATCCATTTTTATAGGATTCATGGCTTACTTATCACCTTTTAAAAGAAAAATATGGAGAATTAACGAATAATATTTGTTTTCGTCTAATTTTTTTCTCTTTTATCATGAAAAGTGAAGACAAAACGATTTAGCCTAAATATTAAAATCATTTTATGCCTATTTAGAAAATCAAATGTTCTTTAAGTGAACTTCATAATATAGAGGCAAGCCAAGGGAAGGAGTTAGTTGTTTAATGGAGCTCATTGATAATAAATCAAAGAGATGGATAAAAATTTTAAAACTGCTTGTATCAAAAGATAAGTGGTGGAGCCTTCAAGAAATATCGAATGAACAAATCGGTTCGGTTCGTGCCATTCAAAGCGATTTAGAACAAATGAAGTCGTTCCAAACAGAAAACGGAGAGCCGTTAATCCACATAAAGCCAAGACAAGGCATATCCATTTGTTATACACAGACGATACGAGTCGACTACTATATCAAAGAAATTCTAAAAGATACGATTGAAATTCGATTGATTGACGGCGTTTTCTTTGAACAAAACAGGTCTTTCTATGAATGGATGGACATACTGAATATCAGTAGATCCACATTGTATAACACCATTCATAAAATCAATTCGCTTCTTATCTCGTATGACATTGAGTTACGACCAGATAGTATGCAGTTCCATGGAAATGAGAAGGAGATTCGTCAATTTTTTGTGGAATTTTTGTTTGAAGTCTATGGAAGCAGGCTTTGGCCATTCGATGATATTCAAAAGCAAGATGCAGTTGATTTTTTACAAAAGCTATTTCAGGTGCTCGAAGTCAATCTACCTGATGTGGCGATAGATAAATTTTGCCTATGGCTCGCCGTTTCCATACACCGAGTGAGGAAAAATTTTTCAATACGACGCAATTATAGGTACTCAATGGATAAGGAAAAACAAACATCTACAGCTAAAGGTATCTATAATCAAATCAAAAACTTGGAAGAACACGTTTGCCAAATGACAAAGGATACTTTTGGTGTTACGTTGGATCGTCACGAATTTGTCTTTTTACTATTGATTGAACCAGCTATTGGCCATTATAAATCAATTGAAACTGTCGAAGAAAAATTGACGTTCTTTCAATCGCATACACCACACCTCTTCGAAGCCATTCATTCCTTTATCAACCAACTGGAGTTGATATTTCATCAAGAGGTGGCTAATCGCAAGGCGATGACACTGATTCTTCTCCAATATTATGTGTATTCTAGGGAAATTACCGTAAGAGATGGATTCCTTTTCAAAAAGAAATCGAGGTATTTATCAGAGGTAAAAAAACAGCTTCCTTACTTCTATTCGAGGATTACTCATATCATCCAAGAGTTAAAAACAGACGATATACTTGCTTCTTTTGTGAAAAATGAACGAGAATTGATTCGTATCATTACTTCTAACTGGAGGGGGCTTGTTCATTTGGAAATGGATCGGAGAAACGTGTTGAACATTTTTGTCATTTCAACATTAGGTTATAATCATAGTTTGTTTATTGCGGATTTAATTAAATTAAGATTGCCTCCTCTCATTCATATTTTCACAAGTCCAGAAAATACATTAAATGAACAGACAATGGATCGACTTGGGATTGATATGATTGTGACCGATACTGAACTTCCTAATCAATTAGGACGGTCTACGCTGCTGATCAGCTCTTTTCCAACAAAGAAAGAAGTGGACAACTTGCACTCAAGATTGGTTGATATGACAAACTAAGATTCACCAAAAAAAAGCTGCTGAGGAGCTCTCTCAAGCAGCTTTTTGCTTCTGTATTAATGAAGCGCTATTTGTTCATTCATCAAATCAATGGCATAAAGCGATTGCTCATATTCATCTAATAGAAGGTAGACTTTGAGCGGTGCAGCAGTTTGATCTGTCTGCTGCGTGAATAGGACACAAGTGAATTTTTCGATTCCTTCTGGCAGCTTGCTTTTCAGAAAAGGATGAAGAATAGGAGAGATTCGAAGGGTATCAACATCTTGCAACCAAAGCTCATCTTGTAACGCAGGATAATGGTCAACCAAAAACTGACGAAACACTTCCAATGTACTCAAGTTAGATATCCTCACTTTCTTCTATTTATAGCTTTAAGCTTACCTAAAACAAACATGTTCAACTCACCCTATGATCTCAGTCCGCCTATTTTCGCATACTACTAGAGACACAATGTCATTTTTTCTTCTAAAAGATTTGTAGATCAACTTTACTGTCATGAGTTTTCCATATGTATGACGTTTACTGTATGAAATACGAATTCCCACCGATGGACCTATGATCATATTCTTATCTGTTTCTTTCGTGATGAAACGACAACTTCCTTCTACAAAATTCCATTTTTATTCTAAAAAGAGGAAAATAGGACAAAAAAGAACAGCTACTCACTGTTCTTTTAGAAGTTATGAAAGGTCTGTCAAAGAGAATACTTCGCCGCTCACTGCATCAACGCCATCACGACAGTCAAGCTTGCCGCATAAAACATATTGTTTTTGCACATCGTCATAGACGTAGATGGGTGTAAGTTCGAGGCGTTCTCTCAATGTTTCAAAGGCTTCTTTCTGAGAAATGGTGATTTCACTAGCTGTTTGAGATGGATTGAGTATCCCGCATACTTGAAACATCTCTTTTTTATCTATGTAATTAATGGCTTCAAAAGTGCTGGGATCAATGAAGACCTTGATCTTATCCATAAATCCACAGCCTTCTTGCTCATTCGTTTTTAATATCGCTTCGATATAGCCATGATCACGGTGGAGTGTTTTAAGCACCCACTTCCCTGTATCCTTTGAATATTTTTGCGCCAAAAAGGTGCGAACCGCTTTGATACACTCCGCTTGCTCTTCTTTTGAGATCGGGAATGTATCTGGTGAAGGCTCCAGTGAGAAGGCTTGTTCAGCAGTAATGTCCTCGTTTATATTGATTTCCTTTTTTTCAAAGATTTTGGTTAAAGGTTCATTCCACTCCATGACCTGATTCATGTGTATACAATGTGTTTCTTCACGTCCAATTTCAAATGGTATCGTTCCTGTTCCATCGTTCTTGACATAAATTTCTTCTAACGCAAATATAGGGCGGATTCGATTCTGCTCGAAGGAGGGCCAATCAAACCGCTGCACTTGCTGCTGAGCTAAATCCTCGATCCTATCAATGGAAAGCACATATTCTTCAGCTCTTAGTCGTTTTTTTGCCATAAATGGCCCTCGATGTATAAAGTGAATGAGCTGCCCATGTTCATTCCATTTCACCTCGATTCTGCCTGAAGGCGTCACTTTCACACCATCTATTGCTTCTTCGAAAAAAAGTTCCCCTTTCTCCTTTTGTTGCAAGTGAAAATGCTCACCATCAATCAACCCTGTTTCTTGTTCAATCCATTGAATGGCATGAGCTGGATAAGGCCTCTTAAATGTGACACCATTCTTCGCGAAGGTTTTATCCATGACAAAAATAACCGTTTCAACCTGCCCTGTATTCAAATTCACGTCAATCACAGCAGTGCCGTCCGGGTTTAGATCATCGTCCTCTGGTTCAGCTTCATGGGTGGGAAACCATTCCATATTCAATGTATACACCGTTTCATTGAACATATTGACGTAACGATGAAAATTGTGCCTTTTTAGATAGTAAAGATCTAAGCCAAATTTCGCCTTTGTCTGATCGATCAGTTGTTGTATGTTTGCATTCATTTGTTTCACCTCAAAATTCAGTTTTATGGAAGAAGAAAGATGACGATAAAGCCGAATATGACGATCACTGATAATAATCCTAATGCCATTGCCAGCATATTTGATTCCTTTGTAAAGCCTTTTAATCCGTGCGCTTCAGTCGACCGATCGATTTTTCTAAAGCGAAAGAGCATGCTTATATTGATAATGGCTAGAGCCATAACAAATAAGAAAATGAGAAACTTAAGTTCTATTTCAAAGAATGAATCTGGTATTGTTTGTAAACTAAATGATTGGAAGAACATAAGCCCGCTCAATATCAATTTCCAAATGTTCTCCACTCTTTGTTCTTTCTCCCACTCTTTTCCCAATTTTTCTTTTTCATAAATGGCTACCTGCTCAAAAATGGGAATGAAAGACTTTGTTGATCCTTTTTTGATCAAGCCGTAAATGCCTTGAAGGAGCATGAAGATTCCTAAACAAAGAAAGAAATATGTAAATTGAATCTCAACTTTTTGAATCAAAACAAAAAAAATCAAGATCATCACGCCGAATAGTAAATTAGAGATAACTACTTGTTTTGTCCTCATCTTTTTCAGTGCAGCTTGATCCATGTAATACTCCTCTCCGTTTTAAATGTTTCTTTTGAACGCTCTATCTTTATTACGATTTTACCGAAAAAATGTTTCAATATTTTCCCTTTCCATTGCAGAAATGGAAAGGGAAAGACGCCCATCATTCAATGGACGTCTCATTCTTCGTAATGAAATCATCACATCATTTCTTGAGCAGCTGTTCTGTCTTTTATTTGCTCAGCTGCCAAACGTTTAAAATCCTCAACAGACATTTGCTTTGAAGTCTTTTCTCCGTGCTGTCTAATATTTAGTGTGTTGTCTTGCATTTCTGTATCGCCAATGACAGCGATATAAGGGATTTTTTGCATTTGTGCTTCTCTCATTTTATAGCCAAGTTTTTCATCACGCTCATCGATTATTGCTCTTATTCCGATACTTCTTAATTGCTGCTGCACCTTTAAGCAGTGATCAAGGTGAATAGTTGAGACTGGGATGATTTGTACTTGTACTGGTGCTAGCCATAATGGAAAGACACCCGCAAAATGCTCAATGAGAATGCCTAGGAAACGATCTAGAGAACCAAAAATGGCGCTGTGAATCACAACTGGTCGTACCTTTTCATTTTTTTCATTGATATATGTTAAATCAAATTTCTCAGGCATTTGAAAATCCAGCTGAATTGTGGCGCACTGATGGCTCCGCTGCAGGGCATCTTTAATATGAAAATCGATCTTCGGTCCATAAAATGCCCCATCTCCTTCATTTAGCTGGTAGTCGACCTTTAGACGATCAAGCACATTTTTTAGTGCTGTTTCGGATATTTCCCAAATGGCATCATCCCCTAAGGCTTTTTCTGGACGAGTGGATAGCTCGACGGAATACTCAAACCCAAATGTCCGATACACATGATCAACTAATTGGAAAATCCGTTTGATTTCAGCTTCGATTTGATCTTCTCTTAAAAAAATGTGAGCATCATCTTGGCAAAATGTCCTGACCCTGAACAATCCATTTAACGCTCCGCTAAATTCATGACGATGCACCTGGCCAAACTCAGCCATTCTGATCGGGAGGTCTCTGTATGAATATAAGCTGTTTTTGAACATGAGCATATGCCCTGGACAGTTCATCGGTTTTAAAGCAAAGCTTGTATGGTCTACTTCTGAGAAATACATATTTTCATGATAATGATCCCAGTGCCCTGACTTTTCCCAAAGCTCTTGGTTCATCATAAACGGTGTACTCACTTCTTCGTATTGCGCTTTTCCTCGCACTTCTCTTGAAAAGGCCATTAATTCATTTCTGACAATCTGACCTTTTGGTAAATAAAACGGCATGCCTGGTGCTTCTTCTGAAAACATAAAGAGGGATAACTGCTTCCCTAATTTCCGGTGATCACGTTTATTTGCTTCTTCCATGAAATGAAGATAATCAGCTAGATGATTTGGATGCTGAAACGCTACACCATACACTCGCTGCAAGACATCCTGATTGCTATCTCCCCGCCAATAAGCCCCTGCAACACGTGTTAGTTTAAATGACTTTAAGTACCCTGTAGAAGGTACATGCGGCCCGCGGCATAAATCTACAAATTCTCCTTGCTGATAAACTGTGATGGCTTCTTGAGAGGGTAACCCTTTTAAAATATCCAGCTTATATGGATCATGTGCAAACAGCGCTTCTGCTTCTTTGTAAGAGACCTCTTTTCTTTGGATGGGATGATTCTCATTTATGATGTTTTTCATCTCTTTTTCAATTTCTTCCAAATCCTCTACACTTAATGTTTGATCGAGCTTCATATCATAGTAAAATCCATTTTCAATGACAGGACCGATTCCTAGTGTGACATTGTCATATAACCTTTTCACAGCCTGGGCTAATACGTGTGCAGATGTATGGCGCAGCACTTCAACCCCTTCTTTTGAATCAAGTGTGACAATAGACAGCCGAACATCGCTGTTTAGCTTTTCACTTAAATCAACCATTTGATCATTGACCTTTCCCGCCACCGCTTTTTTTCTTAAGCTCGGACTAATATGGAAGGCAACATCTGCAACAGTCGTACCTGCGGGAAACTCCTTTATCTTTCCATCTAGAAATTGAATCTTCACCATGTTTTCTCTCATAACTGACACACCTTTCCTATTTTTTGAAATAAAAAAAACACACCCATCCCTCATAGAGGGACGAATGTGTAATCCGTGGTTCCACCCAAATTCCCATAACGCGTATTCGCTTTATGGCTCTGGTGCCGTAACGCGGCATTGACGGTATTGGATACTGCAATTTTCCCCAATACAGCTCAAAGGTGGTAAGACAGCTTTTCTGCGTTAGGAAGATTTCAGCGTGACTTCCCTCTCTGGTAACCGATAAAAGCTGCTCATGTCCTTTTCAAAGCAATGATCCTATATGAGTGTACAAAAAAACACACCCATCCCTCATAGAGGGACGAATGTGTGATCCGTGGTTCCACCCAAATTCCCATAATGCGTATTCGCTTTATGGCTCTGGTGCCGTAACGTGGCGTAAACGATATTGGATACTGTAATTTCCCCAATACAGCTCAAAGGTGGTAAGACAACTTTTCTGTGTTAGGAAGATTTCAGCGTGACTTCCCTCTCTGATAACCAGTAAAAATGGCTCATGTCCTTTTCTTCGCTTTTAATTTCTCCATATCTTACATGATGATAATGGATGATGTAAAGCTTTATTTTGAGTAAAGCTAATGAAATTCATTCTTTAAAATGGCATTTTGAGTGATTTTACTCAGGCTATAATCAATTTGCCCTAAATACTCAATTAGCATCCTAATGTAGGTAGTAATCTTAAGCCAGCCATAATTCCCTTAGATTTCTCAATCCTGATAATACGTGTATAACTGTGAAATTTCTATCTCAATTCCACCTTTAAGAAGTCTCTCTCTCCTACTGTGAAATAGCTTATCTAATATTTCTTTCTTGTCCTCAAATCGTCCATAATGGATTTTCTTATGACAGACTAAACAAATTGAAACAATATTAGCATGGATGTCTAAACTGTGATCAAATTGATCCTGATATTGCATTGGTATCAAGTGGTGAGCCTCTACATAATTCTCTCCATTAAACTTAGAAATAAAATGCTTATGCTGTTTATCGAACTCACATAAATAATCTGCATCAGCAACAGCTAAAACTGCATATTTAGGATTTCTACTCCATACCTTTTTATTTTTCACTAACCTATGTTCAGGCTTATCTCTTGGCTTATCCTCAATATCAGCTCTACCGACATCAGCAGGATCTCCTATTAGGTACTTTTCAAACTCCTGCTCCTCTTTAAATAGCTCTGCTTGCAACTCAGAATCATCATAATATTCAATGTATTTTTTAAAATGATTTAAAGCTACACTATACATCCTATGTCCTTTTTCATTCTTCTTTTTGAACTCTGGATTACTAAGAATTTCATCGATAAAGGCAGCATCAGTTAGATTAAATAAATTAATCTTCTGTAATCCATAGTCTCCTAATTCTGAGGATATAGTGCCGATCGCTTTAGAGTATCTTCCAATAGAGTATGGTTTTATATTTGTATAAGTTCTCAACCAATCAGCAAAAGTATCTTGATTCATCAATGGTACGACTCACTCTCTCTGTATATTGTTTTCTTTATAGATAGATATTCAGAAGAATTAATATGCTCTATTGAATGGTTACAAAAACAATATTTGACTCAAACAAAACTTAATTTATACCATTCTGAAGAATATACCTGCATACCTCTAAGAATTTCTCCTGAATCATTCAGATAAAAATTCCCTCAAAAAAGGAAATTTAGTTCATGTTCTTTTTCACAAATTCCCCTTCACAATCGTTCTCTTGGCTTTCTTAACAATTCTGCTTGTCGCTTTTGTATTAGAATCCTTTGACCACTGTTCGCACAGATTTCGTACCCAATCAGGCTGTGTTTTACTAGCGTCATTCAGCCAGTTTCCTACAGAATCTTGAACATATGTTGATGGATCAGATTTGAGGTGATTTAGAATTGGCAGTGCTCTTTCTGGCTCCTGTTTTAATAACTCAATATGCTTTGTCCATACACCTCTTGGACGGATTGCCTCTACAGAGAATCGACGAATATTTTCATCCTCACTTTTTGTCCATTCTGTTAAATATTTTATACTTTGATCGAGCTGCTGACTTAGACTTTCTCTCACTGACATCCAAGCAATTTCGCGTACACCAAAATGATGATCAGCTGCGAAAGGCTGAATGTACGCCAGTTTCTCTTCCAAAGAGGATGAACGCTGCTTGTTCATATAAGCAGCCCAGCAGCGGACGCTATCAGATATGTGACAACTGCATGCCTGTATGACTTCCACTCTTTTTTCCTCATTTTCTTCCTGCAGCACTCCATCTAACAAATGACCTATGAGACGAATCGCTTTCATGCCTGACTCCGCTTTTTGTTTGGCGATTTCTGCTGAAAGATCGATTAAATGTTTGTCTAAACCAATGGACGGCAAAACATGCTGTAATAGAGTCACATGATTGACAGCCAGCCATTCAGTTAAATTGACACTCTCTAACTCTCCCTGATTCAAAAGAATCAAGACGTCATGAGGAATGTCACTCCCCTTTCGAGCGCCTTTACGATTGATGATGTCCTCGCTTATTGGCATTATGTATTCTCTCCTGTCTAGTAGTACTTTTGTTTGATATACATTTTTAGAATAATTTATTATTCACCCTAAAAAAGCTAGTGTGAAAGTGATCTCTTCATTCTTTGGATATTCACTCCCATTGTAGCAAATAAACTTCCTCAACTGGTTCATTTTTCAAATCAAAAAGGAACTACCGAAATAAGTAGTTCCCTCAATACTAGTGAATCTATGTTACCTTCCTTGCTCCATCACCTTCAAACTCTTATGCTGAGAAATTCGGTCAAATGCCACCATCAGAATGGTCATGAGCAAAGCGAGAAGAACCGTTCCAGCGCTGATCCAGCTGAGGTTCAATATAGATGTCCTGCTTAGTACAATACCTCCTAACCCCGAGCCTAAAGCAAATCCGAATTGAATAAATGATGTATTGACACTTAATGCGATATCAGGAGATTTAGGTACAAGTGTGACAAGATATAGCTGCTGAGCTGGCGATGTGCTCCATGTTGCAATCATCCATATCATGATCACCGCCACCATGACCACGAGGTTCCCTGTCACAAATGCTAGCAGCGTAAGCATGATGATTTGTAGAATAATTCCGGAGAAAATCGTGAATATTGGGCCTTTTTTATCTGCTGCTATCCCTCCAAGACTGGAGCCCAAAAAGCTACATATTCCCGCTAGCAATAAAATGACGCTGATTTCTGTGATGCTAAGGTTTGCTGATTCTTGCAGGAATGGCGTTAAATAGGTAAATAAAGTAGAATATCCACCTACATAAAAGAGTGTCACTGCCACCGCAAGCAAAATTCTCTTATCTTTTAATATCGATAACTGCATACCTAGCGTCACCGGTTCTTGTTCTTTCATAGAAGGGATGCGCCTATATACAACAATCAGCGGAATGAGCGTGATCAATCCAATGGCTGCAAATAATGCTTTCCATCCAATCATGCTGCTTAGAAATGTCCCGATTGGCACACCTAAAACCAAGGAACTGCTGAGTCCCATTAAAATGATGCCAATCGCTGTTCCTCTTTTTTCTCGTTCGACAAGACGAGTGGCCACAGCCATTGCCACCACAATGGCCGTCCCTCCACTAATTCCTTGTAAAACCCTTGTCATCAGCACCATTTCAAAAGAATGGCTGACACTTGTGATGATATTACTTAAAGTAAAAATGATCAGCATCCATGATAATATTTTTCTGCGGTCGATATTGATGGTTAGTGCAATGACAATCGGTGCGCCGATTGCTGCTGAGAGCGCTAAGGATGTGACCAATAAACCAGCAGCTGATGTCGTGACCTGTAAATCATCTGCGACCATTTGAATAATCCCTGTAATGATATATTCGATTGTTCCGATTAAGAAGGCTGCTAAAGCAAGTAAATAAACAACGGCTTTATTTTTCATCGTGACGTTTCTCCTTTGGGCAATGTTTACACTTCATTTTTTATAGGAATTTGTATTTCAATGAGTCTTCCTTCTTCATTTTCAGACAATGGGTAATAAATCTCTCGGCCCGGCTGATCTTCTTTCACGCGATATCCGTTATTTTCGATCCATGTCGCCAGGTCAACACAAGCAGTTTGTGCAAAGGGAGAATCTGAATGAAATAGGAGCGTCGCCATGGTTTCTTCAGCTGGTAACGTACGTATCGTGATGCCCTGAGGAAGAGAGCCCCTTAACGCTTTAGCGGAATACCCAACCTCAAATTCGAACTCACTTTCTTTAGCAAGTGATTCCCTCCACAGCACGATTTGTGGCTCAGAGTTCAATTCTTGCGGATGTTTATGTAACAAATGATGAAACGTTTGAAAGAATGATGGGATCTCGTCAACAGTTCCGTTGGATTGAAAAGACATGATGTGTTTGCTTTCAACCGATTTGATGATGACCTCCTGCTCTTTTTCCACACACCCCTCTCGTTTGATGAGGTGCATCCGCTCCTTAATACGGGCTAATTTCTGCTGTTCTCGATCGATCAATTGCTGAATCTCACTTTCTTTCAAGAGAAACATCCCCTGAATCTGTTCGACAGAAATATCTTCACGAAGAAGCTGACCCATTTGCTTTAACGTAAAACCTAATTCCTTGTATAGAAAAATCCGATTGACCTCAAGCAGCTGCTCAGCTGAATAATACCGGTATCCCGAATCTTGATGGATCTGTTTAGGTTTTAATAAATCGATTTGGTCATAATACCTTAAGGTTTTGACAGGGACTTTACTTAACATAGAAAAATCGCCAATCTTGAACATCCTGATCTCCTCCGTTTTGTTGATCTGATCAAAGTATAAACCTTTCAGTTAAGGGGAAAGTCAATAGAAGATTTTCATTTGCATAATCATTTGATGAAGTTGAATAAATTTTTCAAAAGCGCAAAAAGCCTAGATTTCTCTAAAATCTAGGCTTTGCCCATTATCCTAAAATTTTTTCTAACAATCCCATCTGCTCAACAATCTTCATATCATTCATAAATCGTTCCAAACTTACTTTATTCTCTTTTTGTAAGTCTGTTGAATAACCTAAGCATATATTAAAAATACGATCTAACCTTTCTCCGTCTCCACTATAAAAATAATTCGTCACTACTCCATTATTTTCACTTGCAAGAACCACAACTGTAGCCATCTCTAATACATATTCTATATCTTCTTTAGAAATCGTTCGATCTTTTTTCTTAGCACTCATGAATTCATGACTATGAATAGAACGAATCCTACCTTCAAGTAAATTGAGTATAGACTTCTTATAAATGACATACACACTGTGAATATGACTTTTATCAGGACAATAGGGATCTTGTAAAATGAATTTTATACGCTCATCTTCTTTTTCAATTTTTATTGCATCAAGATCATATAATAAAATTTGATCAATTTCTTCTATTTTCATAGGAGGAAAAGTATCGGCTGCATCTGTTTTATTTTTCATATGATCACTCCAATAATTGAAATAAACCGCTCTTAGTCCAAACAATCTAATCTTTCAAGACACTTCAACATGTTTCCACTTTTAAAGAAATTGAATATGGCTCCCTCACTAAATCGCTCAGCTCTCAAAGCCCCCATGATGAGAGCAAGTACACACTGCGCATTTAAATTTGAGATGTCCACATGCTCCATATCGTTCGTTCCCCAATCAATTCCATTTTCTGAGAGGATTTCACTATAGCGGGTAAGTTCCATTTCTTGATGCTGTTCTGCAAAGGTATAGACATCTTCAATAAAGCGTTGGACCGTTTCGGAATAATTCACAAAGGGCATCTGGATTGGGCGTTCAGCTGTTCCATCATTTTCTTGATCGATCACCCATTCTCCGATATGGTCCTCGTGAAGCATCGGTATGTATTTTGTCAGTATTTCAAATTGACTCATCGTTATCCTCCTCTATTTTATGAACTTGATTTACTCAGTTGATAAAAAAATCCGTGATCATCCTACCAGTTAGCCACCAGTATTCAAATCACGGACTGTTTATTCACTTCACTTTTTACACTCTTACCATTGATACAACTGTCTCCACATGCGCCGTATGCGGGAACATATCAACTGGCTGCATGTATTCGATTTTGTAGTCTTTTGACATGTATTCAAGGTCTTTTGCTAGTGTGGATGGGTTGCAAGAGACGTAGACAAAGCGTTTTGGTTTGACTTGTTTGACGGTGTCTAAGAAGGTGCGCTCGCAGCCTGTTCTTGGCGGGTCGACGACGATGACGTCAGGACGGAAGCCTTCTTTGACCCATTTTGGCAGCCAATGTTCAGCTGTTCCTGTCACATAGGTCGCGTTTTTCATGCCGTGTTTTTTGGCATTTTTCTTCGCATCATCAATTGATTCTTTGATAACATCCATTCCTCTTACTTCTTTTGCGCCATCTGAGAGCCACATCCCAATGGTTCCAACGCCGCAATACGCATCGACAACCTTTTCTTTGCCAGTCAGTTTGGCCGCTTTTTTCGCTTCATCATAAAGCTTTAGCGTCTGCTTCGGATTCAATTGGAAGAAAGCACGTGCACTTAGTTCGAAAGAGACGTCTCCTAAAAATTCTTGGATGACCATATTGCCAGCTAGGTGAGATGTTTTATGGCCGAAGATGACTGATGTTTTTTCGCCATTGATATTATGCATAATGGACGTCACTTCAGGCAGACGTTTTTGAATGGCTTCGGCAATTTCTTTTTTCTTTGGAAATTCAGGTTTTGATGTGACAAGAACGACCTGTACTTCCCCTGTTTCAAAGCCGACACGCACGACAATCGAACGCACGTCGCCTTTTCTTGTCCGTTCATTGTAAACAGATACGCCGAACTTCTCTAAAATTTTGCGAACAACACCCGTTGTTTTGTTCGTTTTTGGATGCTGCACGATACATTCCTTGATCGGTACAAGCTTATGAGAATTCAGTCCGTAAAGTCCTGCAATGATGTCTCCGCTGTGAGAACGTCCTACTTGGAACTGACTTTTGTTTCGGTAATGCCACGGGTCTTCCATGCCGATCGTTGGCCTGATATCAAGCTTTTCAACCGATAGCTTTGTATGGCGCTCCATTGATTGAATGACAATATCACGCTTTTCATTTAGCTGCTGCTCATACGCCAAATGCTGAAGCTGACAGCCGCCGCACTCTTCGTATACTGGGCATGGCGGTTTGACTCGATGCTCAGAGCGCTTTCGCACTTTCCTGACCGTACCTTCTGCATATTTTGCTTGGACATTCGTTGCTTCAACCACCACTTCCTCACCTGGAAGCGCGCCTGGGACAAAGACCACTTGTTTTTTAAAATAACCGACCCCTTCTCCATTAATGCCAAGGCGTTTAATGGTAAGCGGGAACTGCTGTCCCTTTTGCAAAAGGGCACCTTGCTGTTTTTCTTTCACTTTATTCTCTCCGTTCTATTTAAACCATTGATAGGTTGTCTTCATTTTATTCCATCTCCTTAGTATATCACGTCTTGGACAAAGAGAGAAAATGCCTTTCATTTATTTATCTGTCTCAATGCTTCTCCATAAATATAAAGAAGCGTAGCTTAAATATGGGGTCCATTCCTTGCTTAAGACTGCCATCTCCTCTTTTGTCGGCTTTTCAGGCAAATCAAAATGCCGTTTGATCGCGTTTTGAATCCCGATATCTGCCACTGGAAAGAGATTCGGTCTTCCAAGCCCATTCATGAGGACATTTTGAACCGTCCAAGGTCCAATGCCTCTAATTGGAAGCAGACGTTCTTCCACCTCTAGATCAGATAAATCATGTAATTCGTCTAAGCAAAGAGAACCGCTCACAATTCGTTTCGACACATCGATGACATATTCCGCTTTCCGCTGACTAAATTGCAGCTGCCTCAAATCCTCCACTTTAAGTGATGCAATGGTTTCTGGTAAAGGATCAAACCATACACCTTCTATTTGCTCACCGTACGTATGGACAAATCGTTTCGTGAGCTCGTAAGCAAACGAAAGATTCAGCTGCTGATGAATGATGCATTTCATGAAACAATGATATAAATGAAAATCCAGCATGAGTGGCGTTCCGATATGCTCCTCAAAAATGGGCGCTAGATTGGTTTGAGAAAAATGGTCTTGAATCATGTGTAATTGATGCTCCATGCCAAATATCCGTTTCACCTCAGAAAGAAGGGGTTCCTCTGGGCCGTTTGATCGCACCCGGAACATAGGCGCATCTTTTGTTCCAGTAGCTTGAACGATGACTACGTACGGTTTTTGCTCTAATCTGATCGGCACTTTGATTTCTCTTTGACTCAAATCGACTGCTTTTAATGGATCACTTGATAAGCGTCTAAGCACTTGATCGAAATGATACGGCGGCTCTATCACCAGCTGTTTTTCCCACATACATGTCCTCTTCCTTTCTGCCAACATACGCAGATGTGATTGTTTCATTTTGCATGAATGATTCTCTTTATTGAATACTTTTTAACATAAAGAGTACAAGAATTTATCAGTTATATCTTCCTTATTTGTGGTCATTCTCCTTTTGGATAGACGAAAGTTTTTTAGTCGAATTCAGCTAACATTCGACAGCAATCTTCAACATTTTAGGATCATTTTCCTTAAATTAGAAATAGAACCTCTGGGTGATATCTTCCTCCCTGAATATATTTGTATAATTATGACATATCAAGGAGGTGAACAAAGGAATTAGCGGATTAGGCAATCATTTGTTTTATCTTGCAAGAACATATTTACCTCATTGATAACCGGCTTCACCTAGTTTCACATTTTACAAAAAAGAAGACCCAAAATTAAAAAACAAAGGAGATCCGACCAATGAAAAAAACCATTCTTTCTGTTGCACTTGCCACTGCTGTTTCTTCGACACTGCCATTATTCGCTGACGCTGCTGAGCCAAAAACTTCAGCACCTGTTTCTACTACACTTCAGCAAACTGTCTTAAACAAAGCTGCTACTGAAGGTAAAGCTGGCACTACGGCTAGCCCTAATGTTAACGTAAACTTTGATGTTCTTGGGATTGCCAATGCCATTGTAAACGCAGTAAACGCAAATGCAAACCGTTCTGGATTCGTGAAAAGCGTCATGGAAAGCACATTCTACGCTGCTGGCGGCAGATATAATGTCATGGTCTTTAACCTAAGCCAGAACTACGAAGACCGTTTTAACGGCGTCAAAACTTTTGCTACTGCTAATCTTGGTAATGTTGTTTACGGAATTTGGGTATTCGAAAGCGGTACATTTAAAAACAACGGCGATGGCGGCTGGGATAACTGGGCGTTTAGAGGCTGGTTTGACCGTCAAGATAAATTCGTTACGTTCCATCGTCCTTAATTCTCGGTTTTATCCATCAATCATACACGCACATTTAACCGATCTCTTTCTGAGATCGGCTTTTTTATGTAGAAAACGTATAAGTTCACCGGCGCTGCTTCATGATATAATGCAAGTCTGGAGGGGTGCACATGCTGAGAAAACTTGCAGTGACAAAAAACGGCGACTTGATTGAACATGCAACAATGCAGCAGCTTTCAAGCCCCGAAATCGCCTGGTATTGGATTGATTTTCATGCACCAACGGAAAAGGAAGCAGCGCTTTTGAAGGAATATTTTCAGTTCCATCCGCTTGCGATTGAGGATTGCTTCCATTATTTACAGCGGCCGAAGCTTGATTTTTATGAGGGGTATTTATTTTTCGTGCTGCATGCCCTTAATCAAAAAACGCTGCGTTCTGAGGAAATTGATCTGTTTGTTGGTGAAAACTATATCGTGACCTTTCATTTAAAGGAAGCGCCATACATTGATCGTGTCATTCGAAAGCTCAAGGGGTCTGATAAAGAAAGAAACAGCGGACCTGAGCATATTGCCTACATGCTGATTGATCAGCTTGTTGATGATTATTTCCCTATTATTTATCAAATAGAGGACAGGCTGAATGAAATTGAGGATGAAGAAGGTCATAAAACGTATGGCACGTTGATGAACGAAGTATTCGGAATCCGATCCGATTTGCTCAAACTGCGAAGAACGATTATCCCAATGAGGGACCTTTTATATCGTATTGTGAACACAAATACGATGAAAAGCGATACAAACCGCCAAGCGTATTTTAATGATATTTACGATCATCTTTTGAAGCTCACAGAGATCGTTGAGTCGAACCGGGACATGACAGCGGATTTACGAGACAGCTATCAGACGCTGAATTCCAACCGGATGAATGCCATTATGATGACATTGACCATTGTGTCGACCATTTTTATTCCACTGACCTTTATTGTTGGGGTGTACGGAATGAACTTTGACAACATGCCTGAATTACATTGGAAATACGGCTATTTTGGCGTGCTGATTTTCATGGGTCTGCTCGTTTCGGGTATGCTTTTGTGGTTTAAACATAAAGGGTGGTTTAGGATTTTTAAATAGTGTTTGTTCAGTTCATCACCCTCTTTTGTTTCAGCGTAAAATCAGAGAGGCATAATCAAAAAGCCTGCAGATCTTCTGCAGGCTTCTTTCTATAGCTGAGGCAGATGCCATACTTTTTCAAGCATGAGATCGTCTAGGCTTTTAAAGGAATATCCTTGTTTTTTCAGAGCGGTGATGGCATCATCCAGCGCTTCGGCATTGTCTCTTGAGACGGTATGAAGTAAGTAAATGGCACCTGGGTGCGCCTGCTTCATCATTTGATCGTAAGCATACTGTTTTCCTTTTTGATGATGGATATGCCAGTCTACAAACGCTACTGACCAGAAAACAGTTTGGTAGCCGAGCTGTTTTGTTTCTTTTAGTACCCTTTCACTGAACACACCGCGCGGCGGACGAAGGTAGAGGTTATCTTGTTTACCTGTAATTTTGTACACAGCTTCATTGACACGGTCCAGTTCTTCTTTGATTTCTTTCGTACTTTTTGTTGTTAAATCTGGATGATGATAGGAATGGTTGCCAATGATATGACCTTCTTCTGCCATACGTTTAACAAGCCCGGGCTGGTCCTTTACAAAATGACCTGTCACAAAAAAGGTGCCTGGTACTTGATGTTTTTTCAGCACGTCTAAGATCTTGGGTGTGTACCCATTTTCATAGCCGTTGTCGAAGGTGAAATAAATCTCTTTCTTTTTCGTGTTGCCTAAATAGAAGGCATCATACTTTTTTAAGAGTGCCGTTAATTCTTTGCCCGCATCCGGCGGCCTGTGCTCTTTGCTTTTCGCAAATCCCCAGTGGATGGGCTTATTAGACACGGCTCCTACTTCTGAAAAAGGTATGGAAACAAAAAGCGCACATAAACAGATCAGCATGAATTTTTTCATTACGTCACTTCCCGGTTTTTCTTCTATTGTGCAGAATAAGACCGAGACTCATACACCGATTCACCTGCCAATTTAAAGAAAAAAGCCCGCACTGCGCGAGCTATTCTTCCTTCCAATCATTTTTAAACCGTTCATATTTCGCTTCTAGGTCGTCAATCATTTGGATCAGTCTGTCTATATCTTCAACGTCTGTTGATTCAGGATCTAATGAATCAATCACATTCATAAACATATCTAATCGGTTCTTTAAATAATCAACCTGCTGCTCTTTGCTGTCTGCTGCCTTGCCCATCGATACACTCCCTTTAGCGTTTGTTTATAGCTTATCTTTTTTTCCCTTGTAAATCAATTGTGTCCCTCTTGCGTATAACCGTGATGAGGCTTAAAATTAACTGTTGGCGGGTCTACGTTTGCCCGAATGAAAAGGAGATAGATACCATGAACCAAAAAACAGCACTTCGTCCGATCACACCTGCATACGACCCTTGGGAAGCCTATCTCGATGTGCAGGATTACGGAGAAATGAAGCTGACAAATATTGAATTTACAACTACAACATTGTGTAACATGAGATGTGAGCATTGTGCGGTCGGCTATACCTTACAGCCTAAAGACCCGAATGCGCTGCCGATAGATTTGTTACTTCGCCGTTTAGATGAAGTTCCGCTCCTGCGCTCACTCAGTATTACAGGCGGAGAGCCTATGCTTTCTCTTAAATCTGTACGGGAATATGTCGTTCCTTTATTAAAGTATGCCCATGAACGCGGCGTGCGTACACAAATCAATTCAAATCTAACCCTTGATTTGGCGCGCTATGAAGAAATTATTCCATACTTAGATGTCCTTCACATTTCACATAACTGGGGCACTGTCGAAGAGTTTGCAACAGTCGGTTTTGCTATGATGGATCGTAAACCAACCTTTGAGCAGCGCGAGAAATTATTTAACCGCATGATTGAAAATAGTCAGGCACTTGTCAAAGCAGGCGTAACCGTATCCGCTGAGACCATGCTGAATAAGCGCACGCTTCCATATATTGAGCACATCCACCGGCAGATCGTCGAGGAGATGAAATGCCAGCGCCACGAAGTTCACCCGATGTACCCAAGTGATTTCGCCAGCGCCCTTGAATCATTGACGCTTCCGCAAATGCGGGATGCGATTCATCAGCTGCTTGATATTCGCGATCAAAACACATGGATGCTGTTTGGCACCCTGCCATTTTATTCATGCAGCACAGATGAAGAAGACCAGCGTCTCCTCAATCGATTGCGCCAGGAGAAAAATGTCACAGTACGAAATGACCCTGACGGCCGTTCACGGTTGAATGTGAATATTTTTGATGGGAATATTATTGTGACAGACTTTGGCGATACACCGCCGCTTGGAAACATTGCAACTGATACTTTGCAATCAGCCTATACACGCTGGATGGACACGAAATTAGCAAAAGAGCTGAATTGTCATTGCCCAAGCGTGCAGTGCCTCGGTCCGAATGTTCTAGTGAAAAACAGCTATTATCAAGATGTTGATTTTACTTCTCGAACAGCCAGGGGGTAACCGATAGATGGACGATACATTTCTGACAGTGGTCAAAAACAAATACATTGAAATTCTCCTTGTTGGGCTCGTTCTTTGGCTTGCTGTCTTTATGATCAACAAAGCCCTTCAAATTTTCTTTAAACGAACTGAGTTTATAGAAGATAAAAAGAAGAAAACGATTGAGAGCTTGGTCAAATCGGTCACGAAATACACCGCTTCAATTTGCTTTGTGCTCTATGTTATTTCTCTTTTCTTTCATGACTTTGGGAAAATTCTTGCGGGTGCTGGTGTCGCTGGGATCGTCATCGGTTTTGGCGCCCAGACGCTCATTCGTGATATTTTAGCAGGCATTTTTCTCATCTATGAACGCCAGATTCATAAAGGGGATTATGTGACGGTGAATAACCTCTTTAATGGAACCATTGAAGAGATTGGTCTCCGCTCTCTGCAAATTAGAGAATGGAGCGGCAAGCTGTTAACCATTTCTAACGGGGATATCAGGCAAATCCAAAACTATAACATGCAATATATGCGGATTACGGAATCTGTGTTAATTAGCGCGAATCAAAACCCAGATATCGCCTTCCAAGCGCTTGAATCAGCATGTGACAATTTAAATCAAATGCATCATGATTTTCTTAAAAAAGATGAATTCCAAAACGCCATTGAACCCTTTCAAGTTCATGGAATTATGGGCTTGAATAAGCTGAATCGCGGGATTGAAATCACAGTTAAGGGAATGGTCGAAGACGAAAAATACTTCGAAGCCGCTCTCGCTGTGCGAAAAGAAATGATCAAGCAACTTCATCAGCATGATGTCAAATTGCTTGAGGATCTCGCTTATCCCCAGCCTGCAAAATAACCTCATTCTATATGGGGTTATTTTTTTATTTGTATTTTGTTAACCAGTTAATTATAATGTTATTTAGTTAACCAGTTAATAATAGAGAGGATGTATGGAATGACAAAAACAGAAGCAATTTCTTTCATCAAGGAGATGTATCAAGAGGTATTAACCAAATTCGATGTAAAAAAGGTGGAGACATATTTTTCACCTGACTATCAGCAAGTGACAGATGGGAAGGTGTCCACGCTTGATGAATTTAAAAATCATCTATCCACATTAAAAGAAATGACAACACAGCTTGTGATCCCCGCCTTTCATGATGTGTTATTTGATGAAGAAACGCAGCAAGCGTGTTTTCGTTACACGGTACATGTTGACCTCGCAAACGGAGACGGGGGTTTAATAGATGTCACAGCTCTTTTCACCTTTTTAGATGGCAGGATCATTCGGTGCGACGAGCTGACTCGGGCTCACGAAAAACATGAAATGCTTGAACAGCTTGGGCACATTAGCTAACAATTCTCTTCATTTCAGCCCTCTTACTTCTATCCTCTTGACTGATTCATGTATAATAGATAGCAGAATGATTTCATGCAGCATGGGGACCCTCATACTGTGTATTTTCTAAGTGAAAGAGAGTGAATAAGATGGGTCGTAAGTGGAACAACATTAAAGAAAAGAAAGCATCAAAGGATGCCAGTACAAGTCGTATTTACGCAAAATTCGGGCGTGAAATCTATGTGGCTGCCAAACAAGGTGAGCCAAACCCAGAATCAAACCAAGCACTTCGTTTTGTCCTAGAACGTGCAAAAACATATAGTGTCCCAAAACATATTGTGGACCGTGCCATTGAAAAAGCCAAAGGCGGTGCGGAAGAGAACTTCGATGAGCTGCGCTACGAAGGATTTGGTCCAAACGGATCAATGGTAATCGTTGATGCCCTCACCAATAACGTGAACCGTACAGCTTCAGATGTTCGAGCAGCATTTGGGAAAAACGGCGGAAACATGGGCGTAAGCGGCTCTGTTGCTTACATGTTTGACGAAACAGCTGTCATCGGTGTCGAAGGGAAAAGCGAAGAAGAAACACTTGAGCTTTTAATGGAAGCAGATGTTGATGTACGTGACATCATGGAAGAAGATGAAACGGTGATTGTGTACGCTGAACCAGATCAATTCCATCAAGTACAAGAAGCATTCAAACAAGCCGGTGTTGAAGAATTCACTGTCGCTGAAATCACAATGCTACCGCAAAACGAAGTGACGTTAGATGATGAATCTAAAGCACAATTTGAAAAGCTGATCGATGTATTAGAAGAGCTTGAAGACGTGCAGCAGGTTTATCATAATGTGGATTTAGGGGAATAAAAAACTTAAGCCATAGTAGTCGTTGAGTTCATTCAACTTCTACTATGGCTTTTTTATTTCCTCAAAAAATATAATATATGTATAAGATGTTAATGTCTACAATTTTCAAGGAGATGAGTTTCATTTTTAAAACATGGTGGTTTTCTTATTATGGATTTATGATCATCCCTTATCTTGGCCTATGTCTTATTTTCAACGACTTACCGATATTGACTAAAGTTATCTTCTTTCTTTTTATCATTTGGTATTTATATAACGTCTTTGACTTTTACAAAAATGAATTAAAAAGAAAAAAAGAGAAACCCTATTAGCAAAAAACAGTCATCTCCTCTGTTGATAAGAGGAGATGACTGTTTTAATTCATCCCTTGAAACCCAAACGTCAGGTGATCCTGAACTGGAATCCAAGCGCCGATTCCTTGTGAGGTCACGTTTTTCACGACGAGTTTTCGTTTATTTCCTTTTAGCACAAGGTACACTTCTCCGTAAGTAACCTTACCTTTTTCGTTAATCGCTGGTGCATAGGCATGAAGCGATGCTGCTTTTTTTGGAGAGACATGGTAAGACTGATCTCGTTTTGTTCCTGCACCAATTACGGTGTCAAACGCGAGGGGCAGCTTTGTTTTTTGAATCGCTTTTTGCATCATCAATGTTTTCACATCTTCTGGGCTTGGCACTTTTGCTGTGAGTCCGCCGCTTACTTTCACTTGCTGCTTTTGAACGTATTTTCCAATGGCTGTTTTATTGCCGCCTCTGTTATCAATATGGTTCGTATTCACTTTTTTGTATTCCCAATTGGCGACGGTTTCGTTTGAATCGTAGCTCAGCGCCCATCTCCCAAGGAAAATGGTCGCGCGGTATCCAACTGCTAATGGCGTCCCTGAAATGCTGGATTCGTTCAGCATTTTAATCAAATGAGTATTCTCAATCGGGACACTTGTTGTTTTGAACAATTCAGCCGTCAGCTCGCTCGGCTGAAGCAGCGGCTGATCCTGTGACGCGTTCGGATACGTATTCTCCTTTGAAATACTTGCGACAGAGGATGGCACTTTAAATGGCTTTGCCGCCTCCGCTGGAAAGCTGTATAGAAAACTTAAGGATAAGAGAACAACAAACATGATGCGGGGCATCTTTTTCATATCATCACTCTTTCTCATTCATTTTTCCATAGTATTTTCCCGAAAGACGTCCCTTATCCACAAAAGATTATAAAAGGAAAAATCCAATCGCCATAATAAAATAGGCAGCGAGTAATGTGGCGCCTTCAAACCAGTTTGTATCACCATCATTTGATAAAATGACCGTGAGCAGCACAGAGGATGCCATCGCAATGAGCTCTGGCAAGGAGAAAATGAGCGGCATCTGCTTATCAAAAAATAGCGAGCTGATGACAAGAATCGGCGCAACCATCATGGCAACCTGAAGTGTGGAGCCAAAGGCGATTTCTACTGCTACATCCATTTTGTTTTTATACGCCATGATGACAGCTGAGGCATGTTCTGCTGCGTTGCCGACGATGGCCACAATAATGACACCGATAAACAGCTCACTCCAGCCAAATTGTTCTCCTACCGTATCAAATGTATGAACAAGGCGCTCTGAAATGTACGCAACTGCGATTGTCGAAAGCAGCAAAATGACAGTGGCAAACTTGCCAGACCATTCAGGTGTTTCTTCTTCCGTCTCTGCTTCGCCTTCCATGCTCTCCAGCTTGGCAACATACACCCCGCGGTGGCTGACCAGTTTGAAATAGAGCGCCGCGACATAAAGCAAAATCATGACAATGCTAATCCCAATGCTTAAAACAAACTGTTTATTCTCTGCCATCTCCATCGAAAACACTTCTGGAATGACAAACGCTACAATAATGGCAAACATGAGCAAGCCTGAATTGTGCCTTGCATCATGGACATTAAATACTTGACGCTTATATTTTAATCCGCCAACGAAAAAAGACAAGCCAGCCACAAGCAGTAAATTTCCGATAACCGATCCTGTTAATGATGCAAGTACGATGGCCGTCAATCCTTGCTTTAAAGCAAAAAACGAAATGATTAACTCCACCGCATTCCCAAATGTAGCGTTTAAAAGTCCGCCAATTCTGGGCCCCGCAATGATGGCAAGACTTTCTGTGGCTCTTCCCATAAAACTAGCAAGACCAATAATGGCGATACAATAAACGGCAAACATGACGACCTGCGGGAAATGAAGAAAACTGCCAAGCACCGATAGCGGAACACCGATTGCGACAATCACAAGAAATAAACGATTCATACAGCCATTCTCCTTTACATATGTCTGACTGTTATTCTTTCGTGAGTGCCGGCATCATATACATTTTAGATTCGCGCGTGTGAGAAGGTGATATCAATACTTCCTTTCACGGACTGCACCATAGAGCAATGCTTCAATGCAAGGGTGATCACTTTATCGATTTGTTCATCAGATGTATTAATGTCTTCAAATAAGATATGTAAATGAATGCAGGAAATCTTGTTTACAGCTCCTGCCCTTGTCGTTTCAGGTGTGATCGTCAGCCCTTTATAGGATATTCGCTTTTTACGGCACACATGAAAGAGCATTTCTCCAAAGCAGCCTGCAATGGCTGAGGTGAACAATTGAGATGGACGGTACCCCATTTCTTCCGTTCCTGAAATAGGCAGTTGCCTGTCCTCATTATGTGCGATCCAATGATCCTTTTCGTATGTCAGCTTCATTCCTTTTCCACCTTTCTATTGAAACCCCTATGGTTCCATTGTACGATGAAAATATGAACTTGTAAGGAGCATCTTATGTCGAGAATTCACTTTATGATTTTAATTTTACTTGTATCCGTGTCTGGTTTTTCACAGGGTGCATTACTTCCTGTCATTTCCATTATTTTCGAACATGCCGGTACTTCTCCTACGTTAAACGGACTGCATGCCACAGGCTTATATCTCGGAGTACTGCTTGCGTCTCCTTTTATGGAAGCACCGCTTCGCCGGTTTGGATTTAAGCCGTTAATCGTCATTGGAGGCGCCGCTGTCTTTTTAAGCTTGTTTAGCTTTGTGTTTTTTGAATCTTATGTCGTCTGGTTCTTCCTCCGGCTTATGATCGGGATTGGTGACCATATGCTGCATTTCTCTACACAGACGTGGGTGACCTATGCTTCATCCTCGAGAAATCGCGGAAGAAACATTTCACTGTATGGATTATCGTTTGGACTCGGTTTTGCCGCCGGCCCTTTTTTAACGCCGCTCATTGAGATCAATCCAGCTTTGCCTTTTATTGTTTCTGGTGCCGTTAGTTTATGTATTTGGCTGCTTGTGTTTGTTTTAAAAAATACATATCCAGATACGGGCGAAGTGCAAACGTCAGAGCAGACAAACAGTTTGAAGCGCTTCAAAAAGGCCTTTCAATTTGGCTGGGTCGCCTTTATGATGCCATTTTGCTATGGATTTTTAGAAACGACACTTAATAGTAACTTCCCTGTATATGCGCTAAGAAGCGGGGTGACAGTAGATGCGGTCGCGTTTATTTTACCTGCGTTTGCCATTGGGAGCATTGTCTTTCAGCTTCCTCTTGGAATGCTCAGTGACCGGTTTGGCAGACGCCGCATCATTTTATGTGTGACACTCGCTGGATCATTCTTTTTCCTTTTAGCAGGGATCTTCATTCAATCGGTTTTGGCTGTGGCCATTTGTTTCTTTATCGCCGGAATGGCTGTAGGCTCTACCTTCTCACTTGGCATCAGTTATATGACCGACTTATTGCCAAAGCATCTGCTTCCCGCCGGGAATTTGATGTGCGGGATGGCGTTTAGTGCCGGCAGTATTCTCGGGCCGGTACTCGGAGGATTCTTTGTGCAAACGTTTGAAGGAATGAATTTACTTTACCTTGTCAGTATCGTGATATTATTTGTGTTTTGCTGCGTTCGGTTTGGGAGAACGACGGCAGTGGTGGAAAGTCCCAATGAATCCATTTCTAATTAAAAAACTCCCCTGCACCGCAGAGGAGTTTTTTCATTTAATGATAACCATTTTGCCCGTTCGCACTGCCGCTTGTTTTGTGCTTTGGCTGATGGCCTTTGTTTTGTTTCGTGTTGCTTCCGCCTTTTTTCGATTGTTTGGACATATGTGATTCCCCCATCCATCAAGATTGAACATATTCGTTCTTCTTTAGGATGCCCAGATTTCTTCACACCTTGCCTGGTACGATTTTACGCTTATGTAAAAGCGCATTAAGCTCGCCGCCAAGGATAATCATGATGCCGGTTAAATAGAACCAGATCATTAAAATAATGATTCCCCCAATACTTCCGTACATCGCGCTGTAATTAGCAAACTCGCCTACGTAAAATGAGAACAGCATGCTGACCAAAATCCATCCAATCGATGCAAAAATGGCGCCTGGCAGGACAAATTTCAATTTCAGTCTGATGTTTGGGGCGAAATAGTACAAGGCTGTAAACACAATCAATAAAATCAGCGGGCTAATGATCCACCTCATGGCCGTCCAAATGGTGAGAAAGGCATCTGACTGCCCAACTAATTTAGCGACAAATAAGCCAAGTTCTTTTCCAAAGACAGGTAGCATTAAGGCAAAAATAATCGTAAGAACCATCGCTATGGTTAAGATGATTGATGTTAAACGTACGAGAATGAAGGAACGATTTTCCTCAACTTCGTAAGCATGGTTAAATGCTCTGACGACGGCATTAATCCCGTTAGATGCAGACCAAAGGGCGGCAATAATCCCGAATGACAACAATCCGCCGTTGCGGCTGTTCAGTGTCTCTTCGGCGATGGATTCAATCATCGAAAGCGCTCCTTCTGGCGCATAACCAGAGATGACGCTCAGGACATCCTTCGACGTCAGCGGCAAATATCCAACGAGTGTCAGCACGAAGATGAGAAACGGAAATAATGAAAGCAAAAAGAAGTAAGCAAGCTCAGCAGATTTTGCTGGTCCTTCATGCAGCAAAAAGCGTTCAATTAACGCTTTAATAAAACCCATACGCCTCATCTCCAATGATCAATCTTTCTATTTCGATCGAAAGTGATCCTTTGTTTCTTCAATAATCTCTAATACTTTTGGGGTTGTTTCCTTTAACTGATTGACTTGTTCATTTAAAAATGACAAATCATCTGAGACTGTCCAGCATCACAGGGATCAGCTGCTTCGTTTCTTCCATTTTTTCTTTCACGCAAGCAGAAATTCTGGCTGGCTCCTGACGGTATTCCGCCAGCTTTTCCTGACAGTCATCCCATTTGTCTTTAAGCGCAATTCTTGTTGGCCGATGAAATAATGTCAGCAGTGCGCCGCAAGCTGCTCCTATCACAGCTCCTCGAAGCATGATTTGATTTTTCTCTTCCATCTCGTCTGATCTCCTTTCAGTTAAAGGTGTTTCTCTTTCTTTACATACGTCAAAAAACGATCAATTCCTGTTTCAATTAAATCATGTACTTCCTCAAAGTTTCCAGTGTAATAAGGGTCTGGCACATCATCTCGATCATCGTCTTCAACAAAGTCAAGAAGACGGCCAATAAAGTGATGTTTCCCATAACCGGCTATACTGCGAAGTGCCCCTACATTTTCAGCATCCATCGCAATGATATAGTCGTATGCTGTGATGTCCTCCTCTATGATTTGTCTTGCGGACATCCCTTCATAGCTGATCCCTTTTTCATCAAGCAGCTTTCGTGTACCTTCATGCGGAGGACTGCCTTGATGCCAGCCGCCAATGCCTGCTGAATCAATGACAAAGTGCTCGCTTAGTCCTTCATCTTCTACTCGTTTTCTAAACATGGCCTCTGCCATCGGTGACCTACAAATATTGCCAAGACATACGAATAATACATGAATCATCCTTCATTCTCCTCCTATCTTTTCCCTAAGAACTGCTTTCGAAAACCTTTTCTCTATCATATCAAGCCCTTTTTCTTTTGAAAACTTTGCAAGAAAAACTCCCATCGGCATTGACACATTATACAAAAAAAGGGGACACTTTAGGAGAATTGCACAAATAAAGGGGGATACATATGGGATGGGTAGAACAGATTGTCAGCAATATCAATGATGTATTATGGGGACCGCCGCTTTTGTTTTTGATCGTGGGGACTGGGATTTACCTTACCTTTCGCGTACTCTTTATTCAAATTAGGCTGCTCCCCTATTCGCTGAAGCTTGCATTTTCAAAGCAAGACAAGACATCAGAAGGTGATATTTCTCACTTCCAAGCATTAATGACAGCTCTTGCTGCAACGGTTGGAACGGGAAATATTGTAGGGGTCGCCTCTGCTGTCATTGCTGGCGGACCAGGCGCTGTGTTTTGGATGTGGTTTGCAGCGTTCTTTGGAATGGCGACAAAATATGCTGAAGCTGTTCTCGCAGTGAAATACCGTGTCAAAAATGAAAAAGGTGAAATGTCCGGCGGGCCGATGTACTATTTGGAGCATGGCTTGAAGCAAAAATGGCTAGGGGTGCTGTTTGCTATTTTTGGTGCTGCGGCTGCCTTTGGAATTGGGAATCTCGTGCAGTCAAATTCGATTTCTGGTGTCATGAATTCAACCTTTCAGATTCCAACATGGATCACAGGCATTATTATTACGGCCTTTACTGCGCTCGTGATTTTAGGCGGGATTAAAAGCATTGGACGGGTGACGGCTATTTTTGTACCGGTCATGGCTTTATTCTACGTCATTTGCGGGCTGATCATTCTTGTCATGAATGCGGATCTTGTCCCAAGTGCAGTTGGGCTCATTTTTACGGATGCATTTACAGGTCAAGCCGTTGCAGGCGGCGCGATCGGTACCGTAATCCGCTGGGGTGTGGCGAGAGGGGTATTTTCCAATGAAGCAGGTCTTGGTTCTGCACCAATCGCTGCTGCTGCTGCCAAAACAGATATGCCTGCTCGTCAAGCGCTTGTGTCAATGACGCAAGTATTTATTGATACGATGATTGTTTGTTCCATAACCGGGATCACAATTGTCATGGCCGATATGTACGTCACAGAAAAAAGTGATGCACTCACCTCGTTATCCTTTGCTCATTTCCTTGGACCAATCGGCTCAATCATTGTTGCAATCGGCTTACTTTTATTCGCTTATTCCACCATTATTGGCTGGTCCTATTATGGTGAAAAATGCTTTACATATTTGGCAAAAGATTCGTATGTGATGTATTATCGTGTTGTGTTTGTTATTGCTGTCTTTTTTGGTGCCGTGTTTAAGAATGATTTCGTCTGGGGCGTGGCGGATATGCTAAACGGACTGATGGCTGTTCCGAACTTAATCGGCCTCATCGGTTTATCAGGAGTTGTCGTGTTTGAATCTAAACGAATCATTGATAAGATCAAGCAGGAGAAAAAGGAGAAAAACATCTCGGTGTCGTCTTAATAGCCCTTTTTATTCTTTTGCATTTCTGTTAAAATAGACATGTTATTCACATATGCAGGAAAGGACGTGCCGCCCTTGTCAGAGCAAAAAGCGGCTGAAGTCAATCAGCTGATTGAAGACATTTCGCAAAAGTTAAATATGCTGAACATTGGAGTCATCAAAGCCGAGGACTTCAGTCCAGACAAGTACGAAGATATTGAATTTCTACACCAAATGGTGATGAAAAAATCTTCATTCAGCCCAAGTGAAATGCAAGCCATCGCAAGCGAACTAAAAAACTTAAGAAAATAATCGTGCAAAGGAAACCAGATTGCGGTTTACGCCGCTTTCTTCCATCCATGCACAGAAAAAGCCAGCACCCCGCAAGGTGCTGGCTTTATTTATCCTGTCAAAACTGCTTATTTTGCGAGCAGTTTTAATGATTCACGGTTAAATGCTGGAATGTCATCAGGTGTACGGCTTGTCACAAGCTGATCCTGACAAACAACAACTTCTTCATCTTTGAATTTGGCGCCTGCGTTTTCCATATCTACTTGAATGGATTTATAGCCAGTCGCGCCTCTGCCTTCCAGCGTCTTCGCTGTAATGAGCAATTGCGGTCCGTGACAGATCGCAAATACTGGTTTTTTCTCGTCCATAAATGCTCTTGTGAATTGGACATAGCGATCATCTGCACGCAGAATGTCTGGTGAGAACCCGCCAGGAATCAGTAGTGCATCGAAGTCTTCTGGCTTCACGTTATCAATGGACGCATCCACTCTCACTTCTGCTACTCCTTGCTTCCCTTTCACTGTTTTACCTTTTTCGTTTTCAATTACTGTGATCTCATGGCCTGCATCTTTAAAGGCTTTTGCAGGCTCGGTGAATTCAACATCCTCAAAGTAATCTGTTAATACAACTGCAATTTTCTTACCCATGTAGAAACCCTCCTGCTTGATTATCGTTTACACTACACACTATACCCGGGTACATTGAAATCAAACATCCTATCCCGATCAGAAAACCCCTTATGATAAAAATAAGCATTTAGACTTATTTATATTTCCTCAACAAGGTAATTCGTATGATTTATGTTATCTTTACAATAATCTGCAAAAAATAACTACAAAAGTTAACGAAACATTTCTACAATAGGTATTGTGGTCAAAAAAATTAGAAAGGCGGAGATCAGGTGAAGAAGCAAACACATAGGTCTAAACGAAGGAAAAACCTGTCTATTCTGCTCACTTCCATTATGATGATTAGTCTCATTCTCCCAGCAGTACCTACTCATGCAGCAATAGAAAACGGCGATGCCGTAAAAGTTAGCATCTTAGCCACAACGGATGTTCATGCGAACATGATGAACTATGATTATTACAGCGACAAAGAAACAAATGAATTTGGTTTGGCAAAAACAGCCGAGCTAATTGAAAAGCACCGTTCACAAAATCCAAATACACTCCTTGTTGATAACGGAGACCTGATTCAAGGAACCCCTCTTGGAGAATACGTTTACAAAAATGAGAAAGACGGCATCATCAATCAAACAAAGGTTCACCCCATTATTCATACACTCAACAAACTAAAGTACGATGCAGGAACACTTGGCAATCATGAATTTAACTACGGATTATCATTTCTTGACGGTACTATTGCCGGGGCTAACTTCCCGATTGTCAATGCGAACGTCAAAAAGTTAAATGGAGAACACCGTTTTACGCCTTATGTGATTCAAGAAAAAACATTTAAAGACGCAAACGGAGCCTCACAAACTGTGAAAGTCGGTTACATAGGATTCGTTCCACCACAAATTATGACGTGGGATAAGAAGCATTTAGATGGACAAGTTCAAGTGCAGGATATCGTCGAATCTGCCAATGAAACCATTCCTGAAATGAAGGAAAAAGGAGCAGATATCATCGTCGCTCTTGCCCATACAGGAATTGAAAAAACCGCTTCGCCTAAAGGATCAGAAAATATGATCTTTGACCTTGCCACGAAAACGAAAGGCATCGATGCGATCGTGTCTGGCCACCAGCACGGCACATTCCCAAGCGCTGAATATAGCGGCGTTGACAAATTCGATGTCTCAAAAGGAACCATCAACGGCATTCCAGTCGTCATGTCTAAAAACTGGGGAAGCTACCTCGGCGTCATTGATTTAACATTAGAGCCTGACGGCAGCAACTGGAAAGTCACAGATGGAACAGGAAAGATTGAATCTGTTGCAGGAGTCACCTCTCAAAACAGCACTGTAAAAGATGCTATTCAAACAACGCATCAAAACACACTTGATTATGTAAGAAAGCCAGTCGGTAAAACAGAAGCAGACATTAACAGCTTTTTTGCTCAAGTGATGGATGACCCTTCTATTCAAATTGTGACGGATGCACAAAAATGGTATGCACAAGAAAAAATGAAGGATACGTCATACAAAAACTTACCGATTTTATCTGCAGGCGCCCCGTTTAAAGCCGGCGGCCGAAACGGTGTAAATTATTATACAAATATCGCAAAAGGTGATTTAGCGATTAAAAATATCGGCGATCTCTACCTTTACGATAACACCGTGCAGATTGTCAAACTGAGCGGCAGTGAAGTGAAAGACTGGCTCGAGATGTCTGCCGGACAGTTTAATCAGATCAAACCAAACGATTCAAATGAACAGCCTATTTTAAACGAAGAATACCGCTCGTATAACTTTGATGTGATCGATGGTGTCACCTATCAAGTTGATGTGACGCAGCCTGCTAAGTACAGCACAACAGGCACTCTTGTCAATGCGAATGCAAACCGCATCAAAAACCTGTCCTACAACGGAAAACCAGTCTCTGACAATCAAGAATTTTTAGTCGTGACAAATAACTATCGAGCTTCTGGCGGCGGTGGCTTCCCGCATCTGACGCAAGATAAAGTGGTGCTTGCCTCAGCCGATGAGAACCGCCAAGTGCTGATGGATTATATTATCGAACAAAAAACCATCAACCCAAGTGCGGACCAAAACTGGTCCATTGCACCAATCAAAGGCGCAACAGTCACTTTCGAATCTTCTCTTTTAGCTAAGCCGTTTGCTGAAAAATCTAGCAGCGTAGACTTTGTTCGTAACGCCAGCACAGATGGTCTTGGTGTGTACAAGCTAGCCTTTAAAGAGGATGGCACAACAGAACCGCCTTCATCAGACAACTGGAATTTAACGGTGATGCATACAAACGATACACACGCCCACCTTGATGATGCGGCAAGGCGTGCCACAAAGATTAAAGAAGTTCGGGCCGAAAGCAAGAACAACATTTTATTAGATGCTGGAGATGTCTTCTCTGGTGACCTATATTTCACAAAATGGCAAGGACTTGCCGACCTCAAACTGATGAACTTAATGAAATATGATGCCATGACGTTTGGTAATCATGAATTTGACAAAGGTCCTTCTGTTCTTCGTCAATTCCTGACAGGTGATGCATCAGATGTAGATGCGAAAAACCGTCACCAATTTGAAAAGCCTGCATTCCCGATTGTGTCATCAAACGTTGATGTCTCTAAGGAAAAACAATTGAGCGGCTTAGTGAAAAAGCCAGCCACATTTAAAGCTGGTGAGAAAAAAGAAGCTGGGATTTACCCATACATCCTGCTTGATGTAAACGGTGAAAAGGTGGCGGTATTCGGATTAACCACTGAAGACACGGCCATTACATCCAGCAGCGGCCCTAACATTCAATTCAAGGATGCATACAAGAAAGCAAAGGAAACAGTCAACACCATTCAAACAGAAGAAAAAATCAATAAAATCATTGCTTTAACACACATTGGCTATAACCGTGACCTTGAGCTGGCTCAAAAAGTAGACGGTATTGATTTAATCATTGGCGGTCACACGCACACCCTTGTAGAAAAATTAAAGGTCGTCAATAAGAAAGAACCAACGATTGTCGCACAGGTGAAAGACTACGGACAATTCTTAGGGAAAGTAGATGTGGCCTTTAATCAAAAAGGAGTCGTACAGCCAAAGAAATCTTCTTTTGACCTCATCACCATCGATGACTCTGTCAAAGAAGATGCCGATGCAAAAGCGATCCTCGATCAGTACAAGGCAGATATTCAAGATTTAAAAACGGAAAAAGTCGGATCTACTGATGTCCTCTTAGACGGACAACGAGAGCACGTCCGGGCGAAGGAAACGAACCTTGGGAACTTTATTGCTGACGGCATGCTGAAGAAAGCGCAGGAATCTGCTGGTGCTGATCTTGCCATCACAAACGGCGGCGGTATTCGAGGCAGCATTGAAAAAGGAGATATCACTTTAGGTGATATTTTAACGGTCATGCCATTCGGAAACACACTCTATGTCGCGGATTTAAAAGGTAGCCAAATTAAGAAAGCGCTCGAACAAGGGCTTTCAGGCATTGAGGAAGGCGGCGGCGCATTCCCTCATGTAGCCGGCATTGAATATACGTTTACACTGAGTAAACCAGCTGGCAGCAGACTCATTGATGTCAAACTGAAAGACAAAAACGGCAAACTAACAGACATTGATGATAAGAAAACATACCGCGTGGCAACAAACGCATTTGTCGGGACAGGCGGCGATGGCTACAGCGTCTTTACAGAAGCCTCTCACGGCGAAGACTTAGGCTATGTTGACTATGAAATCTTCAAAGAGCAAATTGAACAGGCAGACGGCGGGCATATTTCTCCTGTCATCGATCATCGAGTGAAAGAAGTGTTCCTTCCACGTGCGAAAGGAAAAGGCGCTTATGACATTCAAGATGATGAGAAATTCCAAACGTATGTGCAGCATACAAACAAAGCATTGCTCTATTTAGACAAAGCGAGCGAAGCGAAAAACGTTCAATTGTCACTATCAAAAGCACAGGTAACCGAGCTGAAGAAAAGAGAGCAAGATCCGAACGTCACTATCTATCATGACAAAGTGGGACTCGCATTACCGCTCTCTAACTTGTCCGAGAAAAACGCAGAAATATCGATGACAAAGACGGATAAGGTGAAAAATGCATTAACGGATACGTATGATTTCCAAATCAAACAAGATCAGAAAAAGGTTTCTACCTTTAAAGATCCTGTTACACTATCCTTTACATTAGATGAGCCTCAAAAGGCAAAGAAACCTGGTGTATATTATGTAGACCGCAAGAAAAATCGTTATGCCAAAACAAGTAATGGATCATTCGAAAATGGGGTCGTTTCAGGTCAAACTGAGCACTTCAGCGAATACACCGTACTCAACCAAAGCGGGGCAGTTGGAACAACGCCAGATCAAACTGGTGGAGACGGCGGAAGTTCAGCGCCAGGCGGAGGTACAGGTACAGATCCAAACCAAGATGGAACCGGACTCCCAGGCGGCACACTGCCGAATACAGCAACAATGATGTATACAGCTGTATTGATTGGCGTACTCATGCTTGCCTCAGGCGGTATCCTCTATTACTACCAGCGTAAGCGTACAAGAAACAATGTATCATCCTAAAAGAAAAGGACAGAGCCTATGCTCTGTCCTTTTTCCATCTCAATCCTGTGATAAATAAATCCAATTGCGTTTATCAAATTGTTTCACATCATCTGATCCTATATGACGCAGCATTCTATTGAAGAACGTGATGTCATCTTCATCATCGATGGCATATAAATCCTCTTGAACATAATCTCTCGTAATAAAATTCGTTAAATTCGTATTATTTACAAATTCAGCAAAATACGATTGGACAAGAGTTAAATCCTCTTCACTTAACTTTTCATCATTAATAATTGAAATATGAAACACATTCAAAATCGCTTGTATATCTTCTTCATCCATATAACATAATGGATCTAGTTTTCTATCTTCTTCCGTAAACGGTTTTCGAGTATCTTCAATGATGACGTAACATAATATTCGATGATCTTTCATCACGCTAAAAATTTCTAAATCCCGTAATTTTAGTGGTCGATTCAGTCTAATCATTTTTCCTCCTATAAATCAAAATTTTTTCGTTGTGTATATCCCCGTTTCTCCAAAACCTGAAAAAGACAGAGCCTATGCTCTGTCCATTTTTTCTCTTCTAGCAAAATCGACGAACCTGAAGCGGTCTAACCTGTGACGGCTTTCTGTGTATTGAAATAGACTCGTATCCTCTAAGAACACATAATTCTTTACCACGACGACATGGTCAAATCCCTTTAAATCAAGGTACTTCGCATCCTCTTCTGTACATGGCTCTACCACAAATTCCTTTTGAGCATAGCTGATTGATACACCGAGTTCTCCTTCAATATACTCGTAGATTGATCCTTCGCATATGTCTTTAGACAATACTTCAACATGCTTTTGCAAAAAGTAGTCCTTGTCTAAAATCACTTCTTCCCCGCTAATATTGCGAGAGCGAATGACTTTCCAGACGTCCGTCTGTCCATCAATTTTCAGCTGAGACTGAATATACTGATCCGGTTTGATTAAACCAAATTCATGAACCGTTGTGACTGTCTTTCGGCCAAGCGTTTTGGAAAGCTCTTTAAAGCTGACAAGACCTGATACAGGGAACTGCATTTTCTCCCGATTCAGCAATACAGAGCCTTTCCCGCGGATTTTTTGGATATAGCCATTTTGCACAAGAATATTTAATGCCTTTCTCACCGTCTCCCGGGACGTGTCGTACATAATCAGAAGCTCATGCTCTGATGGGAGGATACCTTTATCCTGCCATTCACCTTGTTCAATTCGTCTTGCGAGCTGATCATAAATCACTCGAAACTTATTCTCTTTCATTTTCCCTCCGCCCCATTTTCTAGCGTTTGGTTAAATGATAAACGATTGACTCATATGGGCGCAACGTAAATCCCTTGATATGTGCCGGCACATCCTCATAATTGGATAACAGCACTTGACTCTCCATCTCATCAACAGCCTGCACAAGCTCATCAGGAAGCGTAAAGTCCGTCTCCCCTGCATAAAAGTGGTTGATCACGAGGAGCTTCTCATCCTTGCTTTCTCTAACATAAGCAAAAATCTTTGGATCTTCTGCTAGGAGTAAGGAGAAGCTGCCATATGTGATCACGTCAAGTTCTTTACGCAGTCTGCAAAGGGCTTGGTAATGATAGAAAATGGACGTCCGATCTTTTAATGAAGCCTCGACCGAAATATCGTTATTGGCTGGCTCAATCCAAGGCGTTCCTGTTGAGAAACCTGCATTCTTCTCTGAGGTCCACTGCATTGGTGTTCTCGCATTATCTCTTGACTTGACCTGTAAAATGGCGAGTGCTTCTTCCTTTGATTTCCCCTTTTCAAGCATGACTACGTACATATTGAGTGATTCGATATCACGGTAAGACGAAATGTCCTCAAAGCGAGGATTCTTCATGCCTATTTCCTCACCTTGATAAATATAAGGAGTCCCCTGCATGAGATGAATTGTGGTCGCCAGCATCTTCGCTGATTGCTGATGATACGTGTCATCATCACCATATCTTGAGACGATACGGGGCTGATCATGATTGCACCAGAACAGGGCATTCCAGCCGCCGCCCTCATGCATTTTCGTCTGCCATTCAGACAGAATCGACTTCAATTCTTGAAAATCAAATGGCGCGATTGCCCATTTTTCACCATTTGGATAATCCACCTTTAAATGATGGAAGTTAAACGTCATATCAAGCTCCTGCCGATCAGGTCTTGTATACCGAATACAGTCTGCGATATTCGTTGAAGACATTTCTCCCACTGTCATGCTATCGTATTTCGAAAAAACCTCCTGGTTCATTTCATGCAAAAATTCATGAATTCTTGGCCCGTCTGTATAGTACATGCGGCCGTCACCTTGCACAGATTGTCCGGCATCATCTAAGAAACGCTGATCCTTTGAGATGTTGTTGATGACATCCAGCCTGAACCCATCAATTCCTTTTTCAAACCAAAAGTGCATGATGTCATATACTTTCCTGCGCACTTCATCCTTCTCCCAATTGAGATCCGCCTGAGTGACATCATATAAATGAAGATAATAATCTCCTGTTACTTCGTCGAGTTCCCAGGCTGGACCGCCAAATTTCGACTGCCAATCATTCGGCGGAGATCCATCCGCTTTTGGCTCCTTCCAAATATAATAATCTCGATAAGGGTTATCCTTTGACTCACGCGAGGCTTGAAACCACTCATGGAAAATGGATGTATGGTTAACGGCTAAATCCATGATGACTCGTATTCCTCTCTCATGCGCTTCCTTCAGCATGCGTTCAAAATCTGTCATTGTGCCGTACATCTCATGGATTTTTGTATAATCACTAATATCATAGCCGTTGTCATACTGCGGGGACTCATACATTGGCGTGAGCCAAATACAATCCGCCCCAAGCTCTTTGATATAATCAAGCTTTTTCGTCACGCCATTGATATCACCTGTCCCAGAGCCTGTTGTATCTAAAAAGCTTTTCGGATAAATTTGATAGACCACCGCTTTTTTCCACCACGGTTCATTTGTTTGCTGATTCAATTTCCTTCACCACCACTAGTTAAGTTCGTCTGAAAAATCCTTCTTCTTTTTTAGTTTTGCATATAAAAGAGTACCGATGAATGGGAGGATGAGTACAATCACCATTCCGATTGCAAATGCACCCCAATATTTCGGGATAATGGAGAAGATTCCTGGAATGCCTCCAACACCAACTGAACTTGCCAGCACCCCTTGAGAAGCGATAAACATACCGGCTAATCCTGAGCTGATCAGAGCAAAAATAAATGGGAATCGATAACGCAGGTTGACCCCAAACATGGCCGGTTCAGTAATTCCTAAATAAGCAGAAATACTGGATGTTAACGAAAGTCCTTTTTGCTTTTCATCTTTTAAGACAAACATCATCGCAAGGGCAGCTGATCCTTGTGCAATGTTGGATAAGGCAAGCATTGGCCATAGGAACGTGCCGTGCAGCTTTGAGTTAATCAATTGAATATCAACAGCGAGGAACGTATGGTGCATTCCTGTAATGACTAATGCTGCATACAGTCCGCCGTATAATAGACCGCCAAGTGCTGCGAATTGCTGGAATACCGCTACAAGTCCAGATGTTAAAACGTTACCGATTGCAAATGTAACAGGTCCAATGACGATAAATGATAAAAATCCAATGACTAATAACGTAATCGGTGCAACCACTAACAGCTGAATACTTTCAGGTGTCCGTTTTGTGATAAATAATTCGAGCTTTGCAAGTAAATAGGAGGCAACGAGTATCGGAAGAACCTGTCCTTGATAGCCTACCTTCTGCACTTCAAGTCCAAACAAGTTCCAAACAGGAATGTCACCGGTCTTCTCTGCCGCTCCATAGCCCCATGCGTTTAACAAGTCTGGATGTACGAGCATCAGACCGAGGACCATCCCTAAAAGTGGATTCCCCCCAAATCGCTTCACAGCTGACCAGCCAATTAATGCTGGCAGGAACGTGAAGGCAGTGCCAGCAATTAAGTTGATCATATTCGCTAAATCAGCCCATGCCGGGTACACATCCACAATCGATTTTTGATCGAAGAAAATATCAGGAGCTGTTAAAATATTATTAATCCCCATTAATAAACCGGCTGTGACGATAGCAGGAAGAATCGGTATAAAGATATCAGCAAGCGTTTTCACAGCACGCTGCAATGGATTCAATTTTTGATCAGAGGCACGCTTGACGTCCTCTTTTGTGGCTTCCCCAATTCCCGTCCTTTTGACCATTTCGGCATATACTCGATTGACGACCCCTTGGCCGATAACAACTTGGTATTGACCGTTCGCTGAGAAAGATCCCTTCACTTCATCAATTTGTTCAAGTGCTTTCTCATCCACCTTACCTTCATCTTTCAGCACAAAGCGCAGCCTTGTTACACAATGTGTCGCTTGATCGATATTTTCTTTGCCGCCGATGGCTTTCACAATCTGATCTGCTGCTGCCTGATAATCAGCCATACTATCCCCTCCGAGATCGTTTTTTTATATAAGAAAAAAGAACCAAAAAACTTGTATATACATGTTTACTTCATATTTTATATTTGTATATACATGTAGTCAACAATAAAATGTAGCGCTTACATAAAAAAAGCTCCCTCAATGTGCTCAGGGAGAGGCGGCGTGTCATTATCTTTTTTTATGCTCTGTTAATTTCTCGTAGACCTTATTTTTGTAAAAGGAGGAGGCTGGGCGAGCAAAAGTTTGACGCTTAGATGTAAGTTCATCCAGACGTTTTTGTTTTTCTTCACATATGAGAGACAGTTTCTTTCTTACCTCTCCATCTATACTCGATTGAAGTAATTCTTTGACAGTCATAAGTTCTTTTTTCAGCGCTGTTTCTTCCCCAGCAAATCCGGCATTTTTCATAATGCGGTAGCCCATTCTAAGTTCTTCTGGTACATGAGCAGCGTCATCTTTTGGCAGAGGCTTCCCAAAGCCAGATAATCCTTCAAAAGCCCCGTTATCCATCGCTTTTTTGATCCGTTCTTCTGATAATCTCTGCGCAAAATCCATAGCGTTTCTCCTTTCGTCGCAAGTGTTTGATTAAGCATAGCAAATAAGCTGGCTCTCTCACAAGAGCCAGCTTCAGCGTCTAGACAAACCCTCGCATTCGGTGCTCGTCCCTTCTTCGCTGAAAAGAGAAAAAGGGCTAAAATATTTTAGCCCTTTCTTGTTATTTCTTGTCGATTTTGAAAGTTGAGACCATTTGTGCTAAGTCGTCTGACATGTCAGAGAGCTGTTCAATCGCACTTGAAATTTGCTGCATACCAGCACTTTGCTGTTCTGTTGCTGCCGCTACTTCTTGAGAGCTGGCTGCATGTTCTTCCGATACAACAGAAATTTGCTCAATCGATGTAGAAATCGTTTGATATGCTCGCTCAACTTGCTTAATAGAAGCAAGCAAATTGTTCGTTCTTCTTGAAAACTGAGATACACCGTCGTAAATCACAGCGAAGTTTTGTGACGTGCCTTCCATTTGCTCACGTCCTTCTTCCACTGCTTTACTGCTTTCCTCTACGCTTTCAAGAACACGCTGGCTGTTTTCCTGTGTACCGATAACGAGGTCTGAAACAGTTTTAGCTGCATCTGCTGATTGCTCTGCTAATTTACGTACCTCATCTGCCACAACAGCAAACCCTTTTCCTTCTTCCCCAACACGTGCCGCTTCAATGGAAGCATTCAGTGCAAGAAGATTCGTTTGTGCTGAAATGTCCGTAATAATCGAGATCACACTTTCAATCTCCGTTGAATGGGATTGTAATTCTTCTGCTGCCTGCTTCGAGTTGGTCATCTTGTCATGTAACAAGTTCAGATGATCAAGCACATGGTTCACAAGTTTTTGACCAGATTCTGACTGCTCCTGTACGTCAGATGAAACAGATTTCATTTCATCGACTTCTTTTGTGACGCCTTCGATTTGAGTATCGATCTCTGCAACAGATCTCGTACAATCCGTAATATTTGCGACAGAATCATTGATTCCTTCACTCATATTCGTCATGGCTTCTGACACTTGCTGCGCACTTTGACTTGATTCGTTCGTCACCGTGCGAAGCTGTGAAGACATTTTTGATACTTCACTAGATGAGTGCGAGATCTTCGAAATGAGCTCTTTGATCCGCCCCTGCATCTTTTGGAAGGATGCGGCAAGCTGGCCGATCTCGTCTTTACTCTCAACTTCTACCATTCCAGTTAAATCACCGTCAGCAATTCGGTTCGCTGATTCCATCAATGAACGTGCTGGTTTCGCAATTCTTCTTCCCATGATAAAGGAGAAGAGCAATCCACCGATGAGCACAATAGCCGATGCAACCGTAATGTAGATTGTGAGCTTCTTCGTAGTGGCTGGAACAATTGATGCATCTAGATCAATCCCTAAAATCCCTGTCAGCTCACCGCCTGAATCTTTGATTGGCAAAAAGACTGATTTATGTGTTCCATATGAATCATGGTAAATATCACTTTTGACCATTTTATCTTCAGAAAGAGCTTGCTTCATCTCATCTGAAAATGCATAATCCTGGTCAAAATCATTGTCTTCCCCAGTTAATACGATAATTCTTTCTTTACCGCCTTTATTAGATAACACGTATAAGTTCTCAAGCGTATGATCTTTTTGAAGCTCTGTGAATTTCTTTTTGATATCGACATAAATGGGATCATCCTTCCCGCTAATGCTGAGCACGTTTCCATCGATGTTATCGATTTCTTTTTTGGCGGTATCAATATCTGTTGTTAATCGATAATCAAATTGCTTTAATAACTGGGATGATAAATCCTGGCTGACTAGATAAAATGTTAGAACGAATAATGCAACGGTTGCGAGTAATGTTACGGTAACGACTGACATGATTTTAGAGGATATCGTGTATCCTCCAAATTTCCTTTGTTTCGCCATTTTTTCCTACATCTCCACTCTCAGATTTGGTTTAAGCATGTACATTTTCAAATTGTCCACAAACAGATGCAATCACATCTTTTAAATAAGATACGATATGAGGGATATGCTCTGGTAACGTATAAGGTGAGATGACAAAAAACTTACTAACACTTAGATAGAATTCTTGACCTTCTTTTGAGTTAACAAGTAAAAACTTCGTTGTATCGCCAAAGAACATCTCGTCTCTTTTCTCTCCAAGCTTTTCAAACAACATTTTGTTCAATTCATTGTTTCGCTCAATTTCCATTGAAGTCGCTTCGCCAGAAATCTCTTCTTGAAAACGCGGTGAGCCGTCTAGGTAAATTCTAAATAATGTAGCCATTCCGACGTTGTCATCATTCACGACTTCTGCTTGCGGAATTTCCCTACTAAGTGCTTCTCTGAAGGCAAGGTTTACTTCTAAGAATTGACCGAGCAAGCGCTGGTAGCCTTCAATCCCAAACGTTAACAGCACACTCAGCATGCTGATTGAGCTTCCCATTCTTGAGCACTCAAGTGTATAACCCGTATGGTATTCCCCGTAGCCTCTATGGCCAACATATGGCGTCTCTTGTTCTTCCAGATCCAAACGCTTTAAGTCAGCAGCGTTTTTCACTAAGAATAAACTGGATGTGTAAGGTGTTTGGCCGAGCTTTTGAAAATCAAAGCACATCGAGTCTGCAAGAGAAAGATGCTGGAATTTCGCTTTGATTTCTTTTAGCATACGAAGAACACCGTCTGTGAATTGCAGCGGGTTTTCTGATACATCATACTCATTAAAGAAAGCAAAGAATCCACCCAGCGCCGAATCTGCATGAATATGCGGCACCTTCAGATCATACTTTTCAGCAATCGCTTCTGCTGTTTCACGTACCCCTTTTACATCATCAATTGCAATGGCATCTGTTGTTCCGGTTGTTGCCACAATATAAACGGGAATCCCGCCATCCTGTGCAACACGTTCCATTTGACAACGCAAATCTTCCATATCCATTGAATGATCTTTATTCGTCTTAATTCTGATTAAGTTGTTTGTGCCAAGTCCTGTTGCTTCCATTGACTTAAATAAGCTGTAATGTGCGGCATCAGAACAAAACGCATAAAGATTTTGCGGAACTCCTTTTCGCAGTGACTCCGGCGCTGCTTTGGCAATCGCTAAACGAAGTCCTGAAAAAATCGCTCCTTGACCTCCCCATGTTGTGTATCCCCCGCTCACGTTTGGATCATATCCGATGAGCTTAGACATCATTGAGACCACTCTGACCTCAGCTTCCGCACCTGCTGGCCCATAAACATCCCATAGGTTGTTTCCGTTTACCAGCATAGCTGTCAGCATGCCTAAAATTCCTGGTGTACTTGCCATTGGCAAAATGTTCGTGAAGAAATACTTGGTGTGGTATGGATGGTTATGTAAAAGCTTCAGTAATTCTTCATTCACAAGTTCCGCTTGCTGGCCGTTCATCGGAATTTGACTTGTTTCAGTGAGCTTTTTGTAAAAGTCCTCCCCACGATTCTTTTCACCTTTAAGGTGTGCACGGTTGGGATCCTTCAGGTCATCGACCCCTGAAATGATCTGCTCCATCAATTTGACGAGTTCTTTACGCTCTCCTGCATTTCCGTCCTCACTCGGAAACCAGTTCTGAACGAGGTTCTCTGCTCGTACAGTCATATACTATCAATCCTTTCAATGGAAGATTTCCTGTCACTGTCTATATCGACCCCAATTCAGAAGTTTATAGTCTCGATATGTTCACTTAAGTATATCTAGATAATTTGTTTACTTATTAAAATAAATGAAACCCTTAAAAAACACATCAAAAGCATTATGTTGATGAAACACAAAAATATATTGATATATCGTATAAGAGGAATTTTTATCCATCTTCTTGTTCCATTCCATTGTTCATTTTTTTTGCTTAACCTGCATAAACATTAATAAACAATGGAAAAACTCTCTAAATGACCATTGTAGAAATTAAATTAATTCTTTAGACTTATGCCTTTTTACCTGTTTTATTGATATAGCAACTGGAAAATTGCTGAATTTTCTGTCAATAATAGGTCGATTTTCATAAAAAGTTTTTCGATGGGCGAATATTTTCATTTTCTCTCCTTTTATTGCTCGGACAGGCTTGCAAAGGCGCTTCACCGGTTATGACTTTTCTATTTGTGCATTTCGTGGTATATTCTAATGGTTCGTTTTCTTTCGTTCCGCCTCTTCCGTGTATCGGAGAAAAGGAGTGTTTATATGAAAACATTTATTCAAAAAAGAGGTCTCGGCTTCTTTCTGATTGCAGCCATCTTACTATGGCTCAAAACGTATTCAGCGTATTTAATCGAATTTAAACTTGGTATATCAAATGTGCTTCAGCATATTTTGCTTTTCGTGAATCCTATTAGCTCCAGCTTGTTCTTTCTTGGCTTTGCTTTATTGTTCAAGAAAAAATGGCAGCCTGCCGCTATCATTGTGATTCACTTTTTCATGTCTTTTTTACTATACGCAAACATCGTGTACTATCGATTCTTCAATGACTTTATCACGCTGCCTACAGTGATGCAGGCAGGAACGAATGGCGGACAATTAGGTGATAGTGCATTTTCACTCATGCGTTGGACTGATGTGTTTTACTTTATTGATACAATCATTTTGATCGTACTTGCAGTCCGCATGAAAAGGCAGCAGCAAACAAGTACAGCCACGACTGTACCTGTACAAAAGTCAAAATCGTTTAGACTCGTCCTTGTGTCCTCTGTTGTGATCTTTGTTTTAAACTTAGTTGCTGCAGAGATCGATCGTCCAGAGCTTTTATCAAGATCGTTCGACCGCAATTATTTAGTTAAATATTTAGGTGCTTATAACTTTACTGTGTTTGATGCCATTCAAAATGTGAAATCAAACAGCCAGCGTGCTCTCGCAAATTCAAATGACGTGACAGATGTAGAGAATTATTTAAAAGCGAACAGCGCTGATCCTAACCCGGCTTATTACGGGAAAGCGAAAGGCATGAACGTGATTACAATTTCTCTTGAATCTCTGCAAAACTTTGTCATTGATTATAAAGTGAATGGAAAAGAAGTAACGCCGTTCCTTAACTCATTGGCACACGACAACAAAACGTTTTACTTTGATAACTTCTTCCATCAAACAGGACAGGGAAAAACGTCTGATGCTGAATTTATGATGGATACTGGATTATTCCCATTATCACAGGGCTCTGTTTTTATTAACAAAGCGCAAAACACGTATCAAGCACTTCCTGGTATTTTGAAGAAGGATCAATATACGTCAGCCGAATTCCATGGCAATACGAAAACCTTCTGGAACCGTAATGAAATGTTTAAATCCTTTGGGTATGACAGATTTTACGATTCTGAGTACTACGATATGAACGAGCAGGATACGAAGAACTACGGACTGAAAGACAAACCGTTCTTCAAAGAATCGATGCCAATGCTTAAAAACCTGAAGCAGCCGTTTTATTCGAAATTCATTACCTTATCGAACCATTTCCCATTTGGAATGGACGAAGGTGACACTGATTTCGAACCTGGTGACTTCGGTGACTCTGTCGTCGATAACTACTTCCAATCGGCTCATTATTTAGATGAAGCGATTGAACAGTTCTTCAACGATTTGAAAAAGTCAGGTCTCTATGACAACACAGTCGTCATTATGTACGGAGATCATTACGGCATTTCTGAAAACCATAATGAAGCGATGGAAAAAGTGACAGGGCAAAAAATTGGAGATTATGAAAATGCACAGCTCATGCGTGTGCCGCTCTTTATCCATGTACCTGGCGTAAAAGGCGGACAGATTCATAAATACTCTGGTGAAGTCGATGTCGCACCAACCCTTCTGCACCTGCTCGGCGATGATACGAAGAACTATTTAATGTCTGGTTCTGATATCTTATCGAAGAACTTTAAAGAGCTTGTGCCATTTAGAAACGGTGACTTCGTGTCTAAGGACTACACGAAAGTAGGCAATAACTATTACAGCAACAAAACAGGCGAGAAAATCGAGCCAACTGACAAGGCATCACAAGAAAATGAAACGGTGAAAAAGATGCTGGAGACATCTGATAAGATTGTCACCGAAGATTTACTCCGTTTCTACAAACCTAAAGGCTTTACACCGATTGACCGCAACGACTATGACTATACAAAGAAAGTACAGGATGAAAAGGATTCCTCTTCCGCCAAAGATGAATCCAGCTCTTCTTCAAAATAACTTTCTCATGCTAAGAACCAGCCGATCCTTGATCAGCTGGTTCTTTTTACGTTTGATCATGATTGCACCGGGTATAGGAGAAGAAGGAGGGATTTATCATGAAGAAAACAGCAGCTTTTGTCGTGACTGCCTCACTTGCTTCGTCTGCCCTATTCGGTTTCAGCCCTGCTGTCTCAGCACACGCCATGGCCAAACCAGCAGCAGAACAATCCGTTCCTCAAGGTCCAAAAGCCGCGCTTACCAGCATTTATGAGCTGGCACATAAAGGACAGATGCCTTACTATGCAAAAGGGCTCAAAATAGGCGTTCAAACAAAAAAAGACGTTCATCATAAGCTCGGAAATCCATACCCAGAAACAGGTCAAAGCAGCTTTGATCTCTATCACGCTGAAATGGGGAATCCTGGATTTGCTTTTCACTATGATGCAAAAGGCAAGATTGATGAAATCCGTTATTTCGGAACGAATGTAGAAAAAGAAACAAATATTGGTGGAATGACCCCTGCTCTACTAAAGAAACAGCTCGGATCAGCGGATTCAGTGAGCACCATCCCGCAAACAAAAGAGAAAAAATATGTGTATCGAACCGGTGATTATGAGCTCGAATTTATCGTTGGACATGATCCTGATATTAGCCAGCATGAACTCACCGTGCTGCATATCAACTTGATAAAAGCCAATTCTTAAATAAAAAAGCATCCTGAGCACATGCTCTGGATGCTTTTCTTTATTATGATGCCACTTCTAATTGCGGCTTTCTTTTCAGTTTTCGTTTGAGGACTGGACCTGCTACATAATCAAGACCAAGTTTTCCGGCATTTCCTTTCGCTGCCATGATGAAGACTGCGATCAGAAGAAGCAGCGGGTTCACAGAGACAGTTCCAGCTAGTAAGAAAGAGACATTCATCACGCTTCCAAAAAAGGCTGCCGTTGTTGTGAATAATCCGACAATTAATCCTAGGCCTACTAAGATTTCTCCCCACATGACCATAGCACTAAATAATCCGGCATTCGGCAAAGCGACATTTTCTAAAAACCATACATAGAACGGATACACAAGATGACCATCTTTGACGACAGGTTCAGATATCGCAAATTGCAAATAGCCTGATGCATCAAATCCACCTGTTAGTTTTCCAATACCAGATGTCAGCCAAGTCCATCCGATATAAAGTCTTGCTGCCAAAAGGATAACGGCTGCCCATACATTCGTTTGTAAGAATTTTGTAAACATGATGATGCCTCCTTTTAAATTATGTGAAATATTTCACATTTTCTTTATGATCTTATTATACTATGCTATTTCTTATTTGTGATCTCTTTCACATATATATTCACAAATTGTTCATGAATATCTAATTTATGCAAATCTCAAAAGTGTGTGCAGCTTGTAGAAATAAACTTTTGGAGTGTGACGCGTTTCATGGTTTTCAAACAACTCAACTGCTGTGTCAAAGTACGATAGGGATGAGGTATTGGTTAGTAGTGATGTGTACCTTTAAAGAACCAGAAGTAATACTCTAACAACCTGTCCGGTCAGTTAATATTTTAAAATAAGCTTTCGTCTGCTGTTCGAGAAAAAAATCCTTTACTAAGACCGTAGTCAGAGAAAATATAAGCCTCGAGCGGGTTTAATCAATTTCCTCCTCCCTTTATTATCAAAGTAAGTAACACGTCACAATTAACTAGAGAACATTAAGGGAGAGAAGACAATTGAATAAATTATGGCGTTTCATCGTGTATGTATGCGTTTTCGTTCTGGTTGTTGGAGGAACCGGAGCGATCGGTTTCATGAGCACGATGCAGGAGGCTATGTCGGTTTATGATAAGCCAGTTCCTGCTTCTCTACAAAGCATCCAAACTCCTACCTATGATTCGAAAAAGCCAACAGTGGTCGTTATTTTGGCGAATGAAGTAACCGAGGTGTTTGATTTTCTCGTACCATACGAAATGTTCTCCATGACGGGTTCGTACAATGTATTTGCGGCAGCTCCCAACAAAAACATAAAATCGTTGACGGGCGGGCTTGATGTCGTACCGCATTACTCTTTCGACGAGTTGGACAAATTGACAGGCAAAAGCCCGGATATAATTGTGATCCCTTTCATGCCGATTTTGGATGAAGCGAAATACAAACCCGTCCGCGATTGGATAAGTAAGCACTCCGGCAAGGAAACGCTATTGTTGTCCATCTGCAATGGGGCGGAAAATTTGGCGGATACCGGCCTGCTGAACAGGAAATCTGCAGCAACACATTGGGGAGATATCGGCAGATTGGAAAAGAAATATACCGAGATTACTTGGAAAAGGGATCAGCGTTACGTGCATGACGGTAACATAGTCTCCTCCGCCGGCCTGACTTCGGGGATTGATACCACACTGTATGTTATATCCCAGCAAATGGGAGATCCTGTAGCGGAGAAAGTGGCGAAGGAAATGAATTACCCTTCCTACGATTTTGTTCAGCATCCGCAAATGGAGCCTTTCACGGCCGGATTGAGCGATATCGTCTATATTTTGAACAATGCGTTTCAATGGAGCAAGGAAAAGAACGGAGTCCTGCTGTATGACGGTGCCGACGAGCTGATGTTATCCTCGGCTTTTGACACGTACGGGGCTTCTGGAACAACAACAACATTGACGATATCCAACAAACGCGAGCCGGTTGTTACTCGGCACGGTCTGAATCTGATCGCCCGATATCAAATAGAGGATGCTCCAAAACTCGACAAAATGATTTTTGTGGGACCGGACGTGAAGACGCGCGCTGCAGACGATATCCGAAACTGGAACGTGAACGGTGGAAAGGCTGAGCAGCTTTTCCTGCACAGTGATTCGCCAGAGCGGTTCGCGATGGAACCTGCGTTTGAAGATTTGGCGAAGCAAGAAGATATCTTGACGGCGAAATTCGCCGCCAAGCGGCTCGAGTACCGCGCCACAAGCCAGCTTAAGCTTAAAGGAGCACCATTTTCGTACGAAGCGTTCGGCATACCGATCGGTGTCGGCTTGTTGTCTATGTTCGTCGTATATTTGGTAGAAAGACGTTTCTTAAGGAAAAAAACTGTTCCTGCATAAAACAGGAAGCAAAAGAAACATCACAGTTTAGGAAGAAGAAGCACAATCCATTTACAATTAAGAGTAAATGAGATTGATCATGCTTTGAAAGTTGCCATAATGGTTGATTACTATAAATTTAATTAAATTCCTGATAAAAAATGATCAAACTTTTTTATAAAACCAAAACTTAAATATGCTAGAGAAGAATCCATTTTGATCATACTTTTTTCAAAATGGATTCTTCTAATTTATCGTAAAATAAGGGTTTATGAGGTATTTTTGATTAAACTTTATAAAAACACCCTCTATTAAGAGGGTGTTCTTTGAGCTGAGTCAAAACTGAACAGGTCACCACCAGAATTCATCTTATCTTGTTCTTTCTGCTTCATAGAGGTAAACTTTTCCCTTGCGAAAACCGTCTAAGTCATTTCAGACAGTAAAAAGGGGTTTAATTTTGTATGAAAACACTATTTCATTTTGCTTATTTACAGGCCATCTCATGTCTATTCCCCGTCATGATCTTTGCGGCGCTTGCCCTATCAAAGACGGTGTCTATTCCTTTTCTTCACCGGTATGATTTCATTCTACTGCTTTGCCTCGCAGCTCAAATCCTAATGCTTGCGCTGCGGCTGGAGACTTGGACGGAGCTAAAGGTCATTTGTCTATTTCATCTCATAGGAATCTGTTTGGAAGTGTATAAAGTACATATGGGCTCTTGGTCCTACCCAGAAGAAGCTTATACAAAAATATTCGGGGTTCCACTTTATAGCGGCTTTATGTATGCAAGTGTGGCTAGTTATATTTATCAGGCATTTTCACGACTTCATGTAAAAGTGACCGACTGGCCTCATCCATTTCTTTCAATTGGTATCAGTTTGTGCATTTATCTCAATTTCTTTACGCATCACTGGCTTTATGATGTCAGGTGGTGGCTGACATGTCTGCTTGTTGCTGTGTTTTGGAAAACGTCGGTTTCGTTTCAGGTTGGTCCATCTTCCTTTCGAATGCCGCTTGTTGTTTCATTTTTCCTGATTGGCTTTTTCATTTGGATTGCCGAAAATGTCACCACCTTTTTAGGCGCATGGCAATATCCAAATCAGCAGCATGCTTGGTCCATTGTTCATCTAGGGAAAATTAGTTCATGGTTCTTACTCGTCGTGATCAGTATTGTGCTAGTGATCGAACAGCGTAAACAAAAAAACGTTCAGCCCATTTGACCTGGCTGAACGCTTTTTTTAATCTCGATCGACTTCCTTACGGAGATCATCTGCGACAAATTCTACATTCGTTCCAATGATAATTTGTACGGATGTTTTTCCAGAAGTCAGCACCCCTTTGGCGCCTGCTTTTTTCAATGTACCTTCATTTAATAAATTTGTATCCTCTACTGTTAAGCGAAGACGTGTGGCACAATGATCAATCGTGGTGATATTGTCTTTGCCCCCAAGTCCCTCTACGAGCATACTTGCTCCTCCTGTTGTCACCGCATCATCCGCTGCGATATCTTCCATGTCATCATCTTCCCTGCCTGGTGTTTTCAGCTTTAATAGTTTAATGAGGAAATAGAAAACGACAAAGTACACGACGCCATAAATGATTCCTACTGCAAGAAGCAAGATCGGCTTTTGCGCAATGCCGAAGCTTAAGACGTAATCAATCGCACCTGCTGAAAAGGCAAAACCGCTATGAATCCCGAGGGTGTTCACAATAAAAAGCGAAAGCCCTGTTAAAATAGCATGGACACCATATAAAAGTGGAGATAAAAACATGAAAGAAAATTCAATTGGTTCAGTGATCCCTGTAATAAATGATGTAAGTGCCATCCCAATCATCAGACCAGCTGTTGCTTTTCGCTTCTCAGGTTTTGCAGTCACAACCATGGCTAGACATGCCGCTGGCAGACCAAACATCATCACTGGGAAGAATCCTGTCATAAAGACACCCGCGCTTGGATCTCCTTTAAAGAATCGCGCTAAATCCCCTGTTGCCCCGCTGAATTCCCCGAATTGAAACCAAAATAAGTTATTCAAAACATGGTGAAGTCCTAATGGAATGAGCAATCGGTTAAAGAAACCAAACAGCCCTGCACCTGTTGCACCGAGACTTAAAATCCATTCCCCTAGATCATTGATCACACTTTGAATCGGCGGCCATACATATCCGAAAACGGCTGCTAATAGAATGGTGAAAAGTGCCGTCATAATAGGCACAAGCCGCCTTCCGCTAAAGAAACCTAAGTATTCCGGCAGCTTCGTATCCTTAAATTTATTGTAAACATAACCTGCCAAAAGCCCGCATAAAATACCGCCCAATACCCCCATATTGTTGGTTGAGTTGATCGACGTGGTACCGGCTGACAAAATAAAATAAGAGATTGCACCTGATAATGCCGCTGCCCCGTTCCCATCCTTTGAAATACCAATCGCTACTCCCATTGCAAAAATTAAAGCCAAGTTCGCAAAAATTGCATTCCCTGCCGCATGAATAAACGGGATATTGAATACATCCTCCCGGCCAATGGCCAAAATAATCCCTGCTGCTGGAAGCACAGCGATTGGAAGCATAAATGATTTTCCTAGCTTTTGAAAAAACTGAAACACCATCTGATTTCCCCCCTTTGTCATCATCATGACTAAATCGTTCATGATGTTCATAAAAAATATATCATATGCACGTCTAGTTATCTATACCAATTTGTCCACATCGATTTGAATTCCGCTCTTTACTCTTTTTGCGTAAAATGTGGTAAGCTATTGAATAGAATGAAGTTATAGAAAGCGGGAATGAACAGTGATTGTCAAACATGATCATGAGTTAGAAGCCTTAAAAAAAGTCGGCCGAATTGTCGCTTTGGCAAGAGAAGAAATGAAAAGCCAAGCGAAACCAGGCATGTCTACAAAAGAATTAGATTTGATTGGGAAAAAAATATTAGAAGAGCATGGGGCCAATTCAGCACCTGAAAAGGAATATGACTTCCCTGGTACCACTTGTATCAGTGTAAACGATGAAGTGGCACACGGTATCCCTAGTGAAAAAACCATTTTACAAGAGGGTGACCTCGTAAACATTGATATCTCAGCAGAGCTTGACGGATATTATTCCGATACAGGCATTTCATTTGTTTTAGGTACAGGTGATGCTCGTCTTGAAGCATTATGTAAGTGTGCGGAGGATGCGTTCCTAGAAGGATTAAAACATGCAAAAGCCGGTAAAAGACAAAACCAAATTGGCCGTGCGGTCTACAATACAGCGAAAGAACAAGGATTTACCGTTATTAAAAACCTGACAGGACACGGCATTGGGAAGAACCTGCATGAAGCACCTAACCATATTTTGAACTACTATGATCCATTCGATAATGCTTTGTTTAAAAATGGCACAGTTATTGCCTTCGAGCCCTTCATTTCAACAAATGCTGAATCGATTTATCAGGCTGATGATGGCTGGACATTTAAAACACCAGATAAAAGTCTAGTCGCACAGATTGAACATACCATTGTGATCACTAAAGACGAACCGATTATTTTAACAAAGCTGTAAGCCAGCGGGTCCCTTCCTTTACTGGAGGGGATTTTTTCATGCCCGTTTCACGAATCTGTCACGACTAAACAAAAATGCCTGTGGTAAAATAGGCAAAGATATGCGAAAGGGGTCTTATTTGATATGTGGTTCATCATCATAGGTGTTATCTTTTTCATCGAAAGTATTATTTTAACGGTTGTAGGGATTAAGAAAAAACAATCCATGATGACCTATCTTGGTGTTATCATCATGATTATGACGGTCGGCATGATCCTCGTTACCCTCAACCCGCCAAATTCATAAATCAATATTTCCAGCATATACATGGATCATAGGCAGATAGAATCAGTTTTCATTTCTTGACACCTGCACACTTTTCACGTCCTTTTTTGAGATGTTACAATGCAGGCAGTTTCAATTGAAAGGAGTTTTCTATCATGCATTATGGTAGCAAAGGCTGGTATGTCGAAGAATTAAAGAAGCTTGGTGTGACTAAGCATGAAGGAAGAAAGCTTCAAAGCTTAAAAACATATTTCCTTGCAAATCTTCTTGAGCAAAAGAAACGCAGCTCATAAACGCTGAAAAGCCGTACATCTTAAGCTGATGTACGGCTTTTTTTAAATGTGCTGAATTCGTTTTTCTAAAGACTTCCTCACCACATCTGCTAAAGCTTCTACTTCAAGAACGGCTTTCAGTCTCTCTGGACTTGTTTGACGATATTTGACTTCATTGACCTCATGGACCGTAATGTGATGGGACGCTTTTTCTACGAGTACAAGCGATGCATCAGGCGGCACCATGCCTTCTTTCAGTACACGTAAATAAAAGCCTGTATACCCTGTTTTTTGCACTTCCTTTACAAGCTTCATGTTGCCATGCTTAACAGATAATTTCACACAAGGCTGTCTTGGCTGGCTCACCTCAACAAATGCATCTCCAAGCTGAAACACATCGCCAATATGCACATTCGTCTCGACTAGCTTGCGTACTGTTACATTCTCGCCAAAGGCAGCTTCCTGTAAAGGAATCCCTAAAAATTGCTCAAAGTAAGCATAATGATCGTACGGAAAGACGCAGACGGCTTTATCATAACCCCCATGATGAATCAAATCACCTTGGCCATCTCCCTCAAAATTGATCTGACTTAAATACACAGGCTCATGAATGCGCTTTTTGTTGATGGCTGTTTTGATTTCTTTTCCGTTCGCATAGGTGATGATAGGTTGTCCCACTTGGATTCCTTCTATGGCATATCTCTTCTGTCCCACGATGGCCATCTCCCTTTGGTTGTCTACTGGCTTTTATTTTACATCGTTTGACAAAT
>NZ_LKCP01000091.1:0-74680 GCF_001518755.1 Bacillus sp. AM 13(2015)
TTTGAAGAGCTTTCTCATGGAATGACCATATCAGCGGAAGAGTGCGCGTATATGGTGCAGCATCTGATTCAAAAAGGATTTATCTCAATTCAGCCATTTGAAGACAGGTCTGGTATTCAGCATGACCGTTACTCAGTAGAACCTTTATGGGGCGTGCTGTATGACTTTTTAGAAACAAAACAGGCGAAAGAAGCTCAAAAACAACATGTGCAGGCAGAAAAATCTTTATATGCTTTATTTGAAGATGAATTCGGCAGACCGCTGTCTCCTCTTGAAGGAGAAACACTTTCGATCTGGATGGATCAAGACCATCATGATGCTGAAATGATTCGGCTAGCGCTAAGAGAAGCCGTTTTATCAGGGAAATTAAATTTCCGTTATATTGATCGATTTTATTTGAGTGGAAAAAGAAAGGGCTGAAAACAGCGGAAGAAGCAAAAGAGCATAGCCAGCATTTCCGTTCTCAGCAGAAAACGCCACCTTCAAAAGAAGAGACGTCCACTTATAAACGACAAGTTCCTTTTTATAATTGGCTGGAACAATAACCAATAAAGGAGAAGGCATGTTATCAAAAAAACAAATCAATGAGTGTTTAGATATTATAGGAGATATGTTTCCAGAGGCTGAGTGTGAGCTTGTTCATGCCAATCCATTTGAGCTTGTGATTGCTGTTGCGCTCTCTGCTCAGTGTACAGACGTGCTTGTAAATAAAGTCACCAAAACGTTATTTCAAAAATATAAAACACCAGAAGACTATTTAAGTGTACCGCTTGAAGAACTGCAGCAAGATATTCGCTCGATTGGTCTTTATCGAAATAAGGCTAAAAACATTCAAAAGTTGAGCAAAATGCTGATTGAAGAATATGGCGGTGAAGTACCAAAGGACAGGGATGAGCTTGTCAAGCTTCCTGGGGTTGGCCGGAAAACAGCAAATGTCGTCGTTTCAGTCGCTTTTGGGGTACCGGCAATAGCAGTAGATACACATGTAGAACGAGTCAGCAAGCGTCTAGGCATCTGCCGCTGGAAGGATTCTGTGCTTGAAGTAGAGCAAACCTTGATGAAAAAGGTGCCAAAAGAAGATTGGTCTGTGACGCATCACCGCCTGATCTTTTTTGGGAGATATCATTGTAAGGCGCAGCGGCCGCAGTGCGAATCGTGTCCGCTTCTTGATATGTGCAGGGAAGGGCAGAAGAGGTTGAAAAAAGGACTGGTGAAGCTGGCATGAGCGGGGCAGCTATTTTCACCTCATATGTCGAAAAGCTAAAAGAGAAAAAGGTAGAGATAAAAGGTGATCGAGTAGATATACTGAGAGCCAATCCGCTTGCATATGATCTATCTTCGGAACCTTTAACAGACGAGCTTCCATGGCAGGAAACAGAAGAATTTGTTCCAGTCATGTTCGAACTGTGGAACGAATTAAAAGAAAAAATGCTTCCTCGTTTCCAAACAAGGAAATCCCGCTGTGATGAAGATGATATGCTGCAAGGAATCATCAGTATGATTGCGATGTTTTACTGGATTAAAGGGGAGAGAGTCCAAACGTTTGAATGGGAACTTATCAAGCAAGAGACATTTCCTGTTGCTCCGATTAATTGGACGGAACGTTTAGAGTTCATTTTGTTAAAACCTACTCAATATCACTGCTTTATTCAATTGGACGAGCTATACACGGAATTAAAAAAGCAGTATGGAAAATATGAAGCACTTAAGAAAATCAGACAGCAGCGTTAAAAAAAAAGCACTTGCCAAGGAGGCAAGTGCTTTTTCATTATTCATCTTCTTTACGAGAAGTAGAATTTGATGGCGAATTGGAACTTTGAGCGTTGGCTTTCGCATCATCTTTCTTTTTATCTTTATTATCAGTTTGTGAGTTGCTGTTCCCATTTGTACTGTCTGAGCCATCATCTGAAGAACCATTATTTCCGTTTTCGGTATTTCCGCCTTGGTCTTTATCCTTATCCTGATCTTTTTTGTCATCAGGCTTTTGCTCATCAGTGCCAGGGGGCTGCTGATTTTTGTTATCGTCTGTTTGGTTTGTCTGCTCGTCGTCAGGCTGCTGCGGTTCTTCTTCTTCTTTATTCTCATCATCCGCTTTTTCTTCTTCATCAGCGTCATCCTTAATGGTGAGGAAGGTAGAAGCCGCTTTACTTGTGACATCCTCTACAGTGGCTGTCACTTGGAATTTATATGTGGAGCCAGGCTTCACATCAGAGATGACCGCTTCTTTAGCAGAGCTGTTTTGAATCTCTTTATAGCCGCCATTATCAACCGCTTGCTTGACATTAAATGTAGCATCAGCGTCGTCAGAATAGCCCCAAGTTAGTGTAATGGATTTTTTCTCTTCATCATACACCGCTTTTAAGTCAGAAGGCTTATCGGCTTCTTTTTTCTCATATGTGTCAGACACTTTGGTTGGAACTGTTCCTTTAACAAAGTATTCTGTTGTCTTTTTGTCACTTGGTGTATTCGGTCCGGCTAATTTTGCTGGATCTGAACCTTTTTCAACCGTAGCTTCGACGACACTGTCTGGTTTTTCAAATGAGCCGCTTCCATCATCAATTTGAGAAATTAATCGCTGGAAGACGATTTTGGCAACACGCTGCTCGTATTCAGTCAGCCACATTTTACCGTCTGCATCTTTTGAATTACCGATTCCAGTCCATACGGCTGCTGTATATTGCGGCGTATAACCGACAAACCAAGAATCTTTCGCACCGCCAGAAGGGATATTGTATTTATTAATATCATCTTGTCTGAAGTTCGTTGTACCGGTTTTACCAGCTACTTGAACGTTCGGTACTTGTGCAAGTGTACCAGTTCCAGATTGAACAGCAGTTTTCAGCATGTCTGTGATCATAAATGCTGTGTAATCACTCATCGCTGCTTTCGAGTCCGGCGTAAGGTCAAGCTTTGTCCCGTCATTAAATTCAACAGATGTGACAGCGTGCGGTTCGTTATAGTATCCGTTATTACCGAATGCACTAAATGCTCCAGCCATTTTTAATGAAGACACACCATCTTCAAATCCACCAATTGAATAAGATTCTGGAATATCAGAAGGTAAGTCCATGCCTAAATTATTCGCAAATTGCGCGGCATTCGCTGAACCAGCTTCTTGGAATGCTTTGAGTGCAGGGATGTTACGTGATTGTGCCAAAGCACTTCTCATCGACATTTTCCCTAAATGTCTTCTATCAAAGTTGTTAATTGGTGTCCCATCTGAGTACGTATATGGTGCATCATCGATTTGCTGATATGTTGACCATTTTTTGTTTTCAATGACTGGGCCGTAATCTAAGATCGGTTTAATTGTGGACCCTGGCTGGCGTTTTGCATCTGTCGCATAGTTAAAGCCGCCGGCTGGTACATCACGTCCACCGCCAATGGCGCGTATTTCACCATTTTTCGTATCAAGCAGGGTAACGCCCGCCTGCATACCTTTCGTAAATCCAACTGAATCTCCATTGATGATATCATCTAGGTGATCCTGTGCTTTTCGATCAAGTGATGTATAGATTTTTAATCCATCAGTTGATGCATCCACTTTAGCTTTTTTCTGTACTTCTTCCATCACTTCTTCAATGTAGGCAGAGTACTTACTAGAGTTTTGGCTCTTATATTTACTAGCTGAAACAACTGTTTTGCTGACAGGGGTTGCTTTTGCAACGTCATAATCTTTTTCAGAAATATAGCCTTGTTTTTTCATAAGGCTTAAAACGATATTACGGCGTTTTTCCGCTGCCTCTGGGTGTTTCACTGGGTTATAGGCAGAAGGACTCTGCGGCATACCTGCAAGAGTGGCAGCCTGTGCAACGGTTAGTTTATTTAAATCTGTGACTCCGAAAAATTGTTCAGCTGCTTTCCCAACACCATAAGCATAAGGAGAGAAGAAAATACGGTTTAAATACATTTCCAAAATTTCATCTTTAGAGTATTTTTGCTCAAGCTGAATCGAGAGCCATACTTCCTGTACTTTCCGTTTTAACGTCTTTTGATTGCTCAGGAGGGAGTTTTTCACAACCTGCTGTGTAATTGTACTTCCGCCTTCAGCGCCAAAGCCGTCCTCAACGTTTGCTACAAGGGCACCGCCAATACGGATTGGGTCAATCCCGTGGTGCTTATAAAAACGTGCATCTTCAGTCGCAATAAATGCGTCTTTTACCACATCGGGTATATCTTTTATCGAGACATACGTTCTTTTTTCTGCACCAACTTCTGCAAACACTTTCTTGTCTTTATCATAAAGTTTTGAAGAGTATGGTGTTTTAAGCTTACTATCATCAATAGAAGGAGCGCTTGATGCAAAAACGGCAAAAGTTGTGATTCCGGCAACTAAACAAAGTAGACCGATCACGAGTAAAGATAAAAATATTTTTTTAAATAGACCTGCTTTCTTTTTGCCTTTTTTTGTTCTTTTGCTTCTTATTGTTTTCTTGACTTGCTTTACGTCGCTGCTCACGACTTGTAAATTGATCAGACATCACATCTCAACCTTTCGTGTTAAACCTTTTTCGAACGTAATTGCTGCTTGCTTTCATCCGAAAAATGAAGTGTCTCCACTACTTTAATATAATCAATTCTTGGCGAATATCCAAGTGTCATTATGTGGCCAGCTTCCATTAATTCGTCTTTGCTAATGGATTTACGGCCGTTTTGCTTCTGCCGCTCCCAGAAGAAAAAGAGATCTGAAGCGGGCAAATAATAAACGGAGCCAAAAGCGGATATAATAACGAAACAAATGCCGCCTTGTTTTTCAACCTGTTTCATATGCTCAATTTGATGGTCGTGGAAATTTTTGAGCGGAAACGAGGTAGTGCTTTTGGTTTCCTTTGCTTCAAAATCGATATAGCGGCCTTTGTACACCCCGTTATAGTCTGTTGTGGAGGATTGTTTAAAATAGGCTTCTTTAATGACAGCAGCACTTCTTTTTGGATAATCCACATTCACAATTTGAACTGGGGTAGGCTTTTTATGAATGACTGCGATCCCGTTGACCAAATAATATTGGTTCGTTTCATTTAAATCAGCCTCAAGCGTCATCCCGCGGTTACTATAAGAGGATTCGCCGCTGATTCTTTTTTTTGTCCCAATTTGTTGAATGGGCTGATACGATTTTCCGTTTGGATACCGAATCATCAAGTTTCAGCCTCCTTTTAATGCATTTTGTATTGGAGAGATCACCATGTTGTCCCAAAAAGAGCACATCATCACTCAGCAAATTTTGCGAGAAACGAAAGCAAAAAATAAAGACAACCTGACGAGGACAAATGCTTACAAGCGGTTTTATGACCGGCATCCAGAGATGAAATGGTCGCTGCTCGCTTCCTTTGTCTCAAGAAATGCAGGGTGGTCAATGACAGATTTAAAGGGCGAACTCTTCCATCCAGGTTTAACGGATCAGCAGGGGCACCTTTTTTTCACAGCATATGAAAGAGCGAATTGGCTGATCTTTTCGGATGCTTATCCTCAGCTTCTTTTGTATGAATGGTCTAAGAGATGCAGTCAACCTTTGTTTCATCTGCTGCCTTATTTCTCCGTGTCTCGTTTTATGAGCGCTGAGTGGGAACATTTTTGGCTAAAGCATGACACAGAGCGTCTGCTTTATGCACTCATCATAAATGAACAATATACTATACAATCTCCTATTATACAAAATCCTCTTCTGAAAAAGAATGTTTTTCACTCGATTCAATATCTTTTCAGCGAGTGGGGACATTTCCAAACCGTTGTTTTTCCAACGGTGGACGGGCATTTGTACGGCTTAACCATACGGAAGTTTTCCAATGTAAAGGAACGCATTACATTAGGTAAAAAACTAGCGAAACTATTATTTCGAGCCGATTTGTTTTCGGATTTTTATCATTTTATGCATACCGTTCCGCATACTGGGTCTCGGTTTGATTTTGAGCCGTTTTTAGGGATCGCTAGAAGGTCAACACCTTTTCTTCGAACGGTTTATCCGGTGATGACACATTCATTAGACGATCAAAGGGAAGATTGGTTTCAAAAGAAATTGAGTCCATCTTTATTTGAGGCAGAGCCGCTGCCAAAGCAGATTGAGCTGACGGACTGGTATTTTCATAAAAAAAGACAGCTTCGTTTTCTTTTCTCATTAGAGCACTATTTTTTGCATAAATAAAAAGCAGGGGGTGCCTGCTTTTTTTTACGTAGATGGACGATTAGGACCGCCGAGCTTTTTATCAAGCTGATCTGTACTGTTTTCTTTCCCTTTTGGATTTTGCTCTTTTGGTGCTGGCTTCTTTTTCATGAAATCTACCTCCTTTTGTCCTTAGAATTTACACAATCGGACGCAATCATACAAAGAAGGACAAGCATCTGTCGAAAAGGAAGAAATAGCGCTTATCAACACTTAGATTGGCGATTTGCTTCTAGTTTTGTCATGTGTGAAGGAGGGTGAGAAAGAAAAGAGAATGTAACGAGAGACGATAAAGGAGGAATCTGATGATGAGCGAATTTGTATCAAAAGAATCCATTATGCAGTTGTTAGAGGAAATCGAGCGAAAAATTGATGCGGTGGAAGCAGAGCTGTCTCTTGCTGTGAATCAGACAAAACGTGCAGCGATAGAAGAGCAAGAACAAATCATTGACCGGCTTGAATCAGAAGTAAAGGACTGTGAAGTGAAGCTTCATGCAGCCGAGTATAAACTGGCGGCAAGACCGGCATATCACGCCGGATAGCTTTTCTATTTGAGCAATAGGTAAACGTTTGATAGGATGGTTCATAGAGGTGAACACTTTGGATAATCAAACATTACTTGAACATACACAAAACTTGAGAATATGGATCGAAAAAGCGTATGAGCAGTACCAAAAGGGAAAGGCTGAAGAGGAGTACCCATCGTATGATTTTTATACGGATATTCAGCCAGCCGTTGATACATTTGATCAGAAAATGGAAGAGTGGCTCACCGCAGCTATCTCCTTTGTTCAACAAGTCAAACCTAGATATTTACACCAAGAACAGCTTGAAGCCGTTAAAGAAAATGGTAAAGAGGTTGTCCTGCAATCTTATTTTGGCAAACAGCACGCACCCCGTGTAAAAAATTTAGTTGAGTCAGTGGTTTACACACTGAACCTTTTAATAGAAGAAATCAAACAGCGCAGCTAAAGACATAATGCTGCGTTTTTCTTATGACTTCTTTAGGCACATCTTCTGCTTTTGATCATAATATATGAGTGACATCAATATGTGTTGAGAGCGAGAGGAGCGAGATAGATGTTCCCTTATCCAAACCAGCAGCCTTATGAATTCAATCAATTCAAGCAAAGGCCTTTTCCGTATTCAGAGATGCAGCAGCAGCAGCCTCCGCAGCCTCCAGACTATTTCATGCCGCCATATCAAGGTGGAATGAACCAGGCACCATCTACTGTTTATCAGCCGCCTTATGGATACCAAGAAAACGTGCCGCAAATGCAGCCGCCTGAAGCGATGAATCCACCGCAAATGCAGCCGCCAGGCATGATGCCCATGCAGCAGCCTATGAACCCTTATCCTTTGCCAAGACCGCAAAAACAGCAGCCATCTCAGTTTAAAAGTGTGCTGTCACAATTCAAAAAGACGAATGGGCAATACGATTTTAACAAAATGTTTGATACAGCTGGCCAAATGATGAGTACAATGAATCAAGTAGGCTCATTGGCGAAAGGATTTACAAGCATTTTTAAAGCATAGTTAAAACCCAATAGATCGATCTATTGGGTTGTTTGCTTTGGCGCAGATACACGAAGCGATTGATCTTTCCACACACTTTTCATTTTCGTTTCATCTATTTTTGCCGGCATTAAAATGGTTTTTGTAAAGCTTGAATACGAGGAAGTCGTATCCGTTTTAATTTTTTCCTGCACTGATAAGTGTAAATATTGAGCTTTTACTTCTAGCGCAATGTCTCCTTCGACAAAATGGTCTGGAAATTGAATCTCGATATACACATTCTGTTCATCTTCTGTCACATCAGTCGTAATTGATGCAAGTGATTGCGATGTGGTCATGAGTGCCTCCGCACTATTTAATATCTCGTGAAACGGGGAGGATGCAAAAAATTGTTCAATCGCTTCATATAACATATTTTCATTTGCCAGCAATTCATGTTTGTTTTCGCCATCTTGTTTCATTCGAATCACCTCTCATCTACAGCCTATGCAGAAAGGGCTCAGGCGGTTATCAATTGATGAGAGGAAAAAATTATGATTAAATAGTGTTGAATGAAGCAAGGTGTATAGGCGTAAAGTTTCTTACACTAAATAGATTTAGGAAGCAAAGCTTGAAGGGAGCAAATTGACATTGCTGAAAAAATTATTCGGTTTCGGAAAAAACCAAGATGATGTAAAGGAAGAAGTCATTTATTCTCCAGTTGATGGAGAGTTAATGGATATGACTGATGTACCAGATCCCGTCTTTTCTCAAAAGATGATGGGAGACGGCGTAGCAGTAAAACCAAAAAGTGGGACGATTGTGTCACCAGTAGAGGGTGAAATCATTCAGCTCTTCCATACAAAACATGCAATTGGCATTCGAACACTCTCGGGGCTTGAGCTTCTGATTCATATCGGGCTTGAAACAGTTGGGTTAAATGGTGAAGGATTTGAAGCGCACATTAAAGAAGGGGATAAAGTGAAAATCGGTGACCCTCTCATTACGTGTGATTTAGAACTGATTGAAGAGAAAGCATCAAGTACAGTGACACCGATTGTGATTATGAATGGTGACCTAGTCGAACGACTTGATAAAGAACCAAAAGGCTCTGTAGAAAAGCAGATGTCCAAGCTCTTTACAGTGAAAATGAAATAATCCATGAATAGAAAAAACTACCCGTTAATAGGGTAGTTTTTTTATTGAGGATATTAATCCTCCATTGGAACCCAGCCTTGACTCGCTTCCATGACAGACCACAAACCTTCTGGAATGAGATACTTGTCTTTTTGGCTGCGTTTAATGACGGTTTCAATCTCTTTTTCTCTGCCTTCTTTAATCTTTTTAGCCCAATCTGGGTCGACGATCAGCTCTCGTGCGACAGCAATCAGAGGAATCCCTTGATTGTAAGCATGGAGAGCATCTTCAGCTGTAATGACGCTGCCTACTCCAATAAGCGGAAGAGTATCGCCGCAGCGTTCTTTTAGCAGTTCCATACGTGTTTTATTAGAATCTGCGCCTCGTCTTGCTTTAGAGCCAATCTCCATTAAAGAGATATGCAAATAATCGAGGTTTTTTGTTTTGAGAACATCCACTAATGTAAACGTCTCTGTCATTGTTAAACCAGGTGTTTCAGGTTCTTCAGGAGATAACCGGTATCCAAAGATAAACGGTTTAGCTGCATGTTCTTTGATGGCCTCTTTGACTGCATCTACAACAGCAATAGGGAAAGCTAGACGTTTTTCTTCATTTCCTCCCCATTGGTCTGTACGCTGATTGCTATGCGGTGAGTAAAATTGCTGTAATAAATAACCGTTTGCTCCGTGAATTTCCACGCCGTCAAACCCTGCTTGAATCGCTCGTCTTGCCGCTTCTTTAAAGGAGTCGATAATATGAGTAATTTCCTCTTCTTTTAAAGCGCGTGCAATTTGTTTTCCATCTTTGAACACATCACTTGGCGCAACCACATCACCGTTTGGAACTAAATGAGGGAGAGCCTGAGAGCCGCCGTGATGAATTTGGATAATGGCTTTTGTTCCTTTTGCCTGGATAGCTGAAGCCAGTTTTTTCAGACCTGGTATATCTTCATCTCTTGCGATAGAAGGCTGTCCTTCAAATGCCTTCCCATCTGGAGTCACGTTCGCACATGCTGTAATCACCATACCCATTTCACTTGATCTAGCTGTAATGAAATCAATTTCGTCTTTTGAAATGGTGCCATCGTCATGAGAACCAAAGTGTGTCATTGGAGCAACCACTAACCTACCATCAATAGAGGCACCTCCAGGAAACGTAAATGGTTCAAATAAAGGCTTAAATTCGTTTTTCACTCTGATCATCTTCTTCCTTGATAAAATCATTTCACTATAGAAGTGTAATGGATACTGTTACAACAGTTCAAAGTATTTGCTCATAACTCCAGCATCAAAAAATTGCCGCCTAGTCATGCAAACAAATATTCGGTACACTAGAATGAGAGGTGGAAGCAATATGAAAAAGAAAACAATGAACGAACTGATAGAAGAATTAAAGAAAGACGAACAGGTAGAGCATTGGCATGAAATTGAAGCAAAGCCTGCACAGACCTCTCCCGTTCCTGAAAGAGTGGACGACAGGCTAAAAAAGGCGCTTGAAAAACGAGGCGTGAAAGAACTGTACATTCATCAAAAAGAAGCCTTTGAACGAGTAATGGATGGTGAACATGTTGTAACGGTTACACCAACAGCTTCAGGTAAAACGCTTTGCTACAATCTGCCTGTTCTTCAGTCGATTGCAGAAGACCAGACAAACCGCTCTCTTTATTTATTCCCAACAAAAGCGCTCGCGCAGGATCAAAAGAGTGAACTTAACGAGATCATCCACGAGATGGATGTTCCGATTCATAGTGAAACATATGACGGTGACACCTCACCAGCCATTCGGCAGCGAGTGAGACAAGCAGGACATATTGTCATCACAAACCCAGATATGCTGCATTCAGCCATTTTGCCTCATCATACGAAATGGGTCAGCTTGTTTGAGAATTTGAAGTATATTGTCATTGATGAGCTTCATACATATCGAGGTGTGTTTGGCAGTCATGTGGCCAATGTGATTCGCAGGCTAAAGCGAATTTGTGCATTTTACGGAAGTGATCCGGTGTTTATTTGCACTTCAGCAACGATTGCGAATCCAAAAGAGCTGGCGCAGCAGCTCACAGGGAGCAAGGTGCATCTTATTGAACGAAACGGAGCGCCTAGCGGTAAAAAGAATTTTGTGTTTTATAACCCGCCAGTGGTGAATAAACCATTAAATATTAGACAAAGCGCTGCCACTGTCGTCAACCAATTGGCTAAAACATTTTTAAAAGAAAAAATTCAAACGATCGTTTTTGCTAGAAGCAGAGTACGAGTAGAAGTGATTTTAAGTCACATTCAAGAGCTTGTGAAAAAGGAAATCGGTCCAAAATCGATTCGCGGGTATCGCGGAGGCTATTTGCCAAAAGAGCGGCGCGTGATTGAAAAGGGATTAAGAGAAGGAGACATTTTAGGTGTCGTCAGTACGAATGCCCTAGAATTAGGGGTAGATATAGGTCAGCTAAAGGTATGCATTATGACGGGGTATCCTGGCAGTGTAGCGAGTACATGGCAGCAGGCAGGACGTGCTGGAAGGCGTCATGAGGAGGCGCTTATTATTATGGTGGCAAGCTCCTCACCCCTTGATCAATATATTGTCAGACACCCTGAATATTTCTTTAATAGACCGCCTGAAGCAGCCAGAATCAATCCTGAAAATCTCATTATTTTAGTGGATCATCTAAAATGTGCTTCCTACGAGCTGCCATTTCGGACAGATGAACAGTTTGGCGACATGGAAGTAGAAGATATTTTGCAATACTTACACGAAGAAGGAGTTCTTCATTTTAGCGGGAACCGGTATTATTGGTCAGATCAATCGTTCCCAGCACATGGCATCAGCCTGAGGTCTGCAAGCCAGGAAAATGTAGTGATTGTGGATCAATCAGATGTAGCGAATGTCCGAATTGTTGGAGAGATGGATCGATTCAGTGCGATGACACTGCTGCATGATGAAGCGATTTATTTACATGAAGGGGTTCAGTATCAAGTAGAAAAGCTAGATTACGAGCATCTGAAGGCTTATGTGAAACAAGTGGATGTAGAATACTATACAGATGCTAATTTAGCTGTTCAGCTCAAGGTGCTTGAAATCGATCAGACAACAGAGAAAGAAGCGGTATCTGTTCACTACGGTGATGTCACTGTCAACGCAATGCCAACAATTTTTAAAAAAATTCGGCTCAGCACTGGTGAAAATATAGGCTCTGGTCCAATTCACTTACCTGAAGAAGAAATTCATACGAGTGCGGCCTGGTTTGAATTACATGAAGCAGAGCGGAGATTTGAAGAGAAAACACTTGAACAGCTGCTGCTCGGCATCGCAAATGTTCTTCAGCACATTGTACCAGCCTTTGTGATGTGTGACCGTTCAGATATTCATGTTGTTTCACAAATTAAAGCGGCACATACCGGTAAACCGACAGTCTTTTTATATGACCACTACCCTGGCGGAATTGGCTTAAGCAAAGAGGTCCAAGCTCGTTTCGATGAAATAGCAGGTGCAGCCATTCAGCTGATAGAGCGGTGCCGCTGTGAGAACGGCTGTCCATCCTGCATTGGCATGGAAATGAAAGAGGTGAGCGGAAAAAGCAGCATTGTTGAATTGATGTCTGTATTTTAAGGGGAAGGAGGAAGAGAGCTACTCATGTCACTAAAAGGGAAATTAAATAGAATGAAGAAGCACTTATCGCACAACCAGCCAAACGAAAAACGGCAAAAAGCAGTGGAAGGAAAGCCCCAGCCTGTGACGGCTGATAAAATCCCATTTTTAAAGGAATGGGAGCAACTGGGTGCAGCTCCATATCACTTTGAGGATTCCTTTTGTCTCATTCGAGAAGTCACCTATTCATTAGATGACAAGCATGGACTCTATTCGTTTGCGGAACTGCCAAAGATCATCGAGGCTTGGAACAAAAGCGGCATCCAGCATTCACTATCTGCTAAAGGTTACAAACCGCATGAACTGTTTTTCTTTGATACAGAAACAACAGGATTATCTGGCGGGACGGGAAATATGATTTTCTTGCTTGGACATGCGCGGGTTTTTGCTGACAAAGTAGTGGTGAAACAGCACCTGCTCACAAATCCGGGAAATGAAGCGGCTCTTTATAAAAGCTTTCTCGATGAAGTGAACGTAGAATCGCTTGTTACATATAATGGAAAATCATTCGATTGGCCGCAAGTGAAAACGAGACATACTTTGTTGCGAGATCAAATCCCTGCGCTTCCAGAGTTTGGCCACTTTGATCTTCTGCATGGTTCAAGACGATTGTGGAAGCATAAATATGAACGAATGGCGCTGTCTGTGGTTGAAAAAGAAGAGCTGCACGTTCACCGGGAAGGCGACACACCAGGTTTTTTGGCACCGATGATCTATTTTCATTTTTTAAAGGAACAAAATCCGAAGCTCATCGAAGGGATTTTGACTCATAATGAATTAGACGTCCTTTCGTTAATCAGCCTCTACATCCATCTATCCAAAAAAATCCTATCTATGGATGCGGTAAAGGAGCACGATGAGAAATACGCGCTGGCTAGGTGGCATCTTGCGCATCGAGATGTACAGGAAGCTACGAAGCATTTGCGGGAATTAACAGGTGCTGATTTTGAACATGCCAATCAGGCAGCTTATGATCTCTCCTTACAATATAAACGGCTAAACGAGTGGGATGAAGCAGTTCGAATTTGGGAAACATTATTTGAATCAAGTGATGTCCATTTAGCATTAAAAGCAGGTATAGAGCTTGCGAAGTGTAAAGAGCATCGCCAAAAAGATGCAAGGTCAGCTCTTTCCATCACCGAATCTTTATTATCTTTCTCATCGTTAAGCGAGCGAGACACGGAAGAGCTTGAGAAACGAAAAAAACGGCTATTGAGAAAAGCTGGGCAATGAAATATTATTACCCGGGAAAGCGCAAAAAATGACAACGTTCGGCTCTCGGCCGAAAATAAAAAATGTTTAGCACTTTTATTGTAGAAAGGCCGCGAATCCTGTAAAATAACGTTAGATATTGAATGAGGAGCGTATAGCATGTATAAGGGTCTTTTCTACTTGTTTTTTCTTGTGGTCATTTTGGTCGCTTTTGTGTTTTCGAACTATAAAGATATTTTTCTTGCCAACTTTTAAAATAGGTTAATGCATTAGTACATGTACACCTCTTGATTCATACATTGTTAATGTAAGAAAATAAAGGAGAGGGGAATGCTACATGTACCATCATCATCATCATTGCCATCCGAATGTTACACAGCCAATTGTTCATCCGACGAATCATTGCTGTACACACAGCGAGTCAACAACAATTGTGCCGCATATCCACCCGCAGCATGTGACAAATGTTCACCACCATAATTTCAAACATGTTCACTACTTCCCGCATACGTTTTCTCAGGTGGACCCGACAACACATCAACACTTTAACTGCGGTGGACCTTGCTGTAACAGATAAAGTGAATGGGACTTTTATAAGTCCCATTTTTTAAAAGCAGGTGAAGAAATGAAAATTATTGCTGTCACAGGGTACAAGCCGTTTGAGCTTGGGATATTCAAGCAAGACGAGCCTGCACTTCAATACATAAAAGCGGAGCTTCAAAAAAGGCTGACAGCCCTTATCGAAGAAGGTCTGGAATGGGTGCTCATATCAGGCCAGCTTGGCGCAGAAATCTGGACAGCCGAAGTGGTGTTTGAGCTTCAGGAGGAATATCCAGCGTTAAAACTTGCAGTCATTACGCCATTTTATGAACAGGAAGAGCGCTGGAATGAGCAAAACAAAGAATTGTATGAAGGAATTCTTGCACAGGCCGATTTTGTAGAAAGTGTCACGCATAGACCGTATGAAAGTCCGGCACAATTTAAACAAAAGAACCGCTTTTTTATTGAAAAAACAGATGGACTTCTCGTCTTATATGATCCCGAGCATGAGGGATCGCCGAAGTATATGATTAGAGAAGCAGAAGCCTATACCGATTACCCCATTATGTACATCACAATGGATGATCTAAGAGCGCAGGTTGAGGCGGAAGATCCGTTTTTTGATTAAAAGCAAGAGAAAATTTGACAACGTCACGTATTTCTGAAAAAATATACTATGAATTCACGATATGAGGTGAAAAAGATGCTTGCTGATAAAGTAAAGCTTTCTGCGAAAGAAATTTTAGAAAAAGAATTTAAAACAGGTGTCAGAGGGTACAAACAAGAAGAAGTCGATAAATTTTTAGATATGGTCATTAAAGACTATGAGACATTCAACCAAGAAATCGAAAAACTTCAACAAGAAAACCTCCACTTGTCAAAACAGCTTGAAGAGGCTGTTGAACAGGGGAAAAGACAGCCTGCACAGTCTAATACAACAAACTTTGATATTTTAAAAAGACTATCGAACCTTGAGAAACACGTTTTTGGCAGCAAACTTTATGATTGAGTCTTGCTGAAAAAGCTTGTGTCAGATGTCATTGTCGTTTATAATAACGCTTATTGATTAACGTTCGGGTAATCGCTGTAATGCTATTTAGGGCATTGCAGAGGAAAGTCCATGCTCGCACGGTGCTGAGATGCCCGTAGTGTTCGTGCCTGGCGAAAAAATAAGCCAGGGCAGCCTGGGAAAGGCTGACGGCAGGAAAAATGCCTACGTCCTTTTTAGGATATGGCAAAGTATCCTTGAAAGTGCCACAGTGACGAAGTCTCACTAGAAATGGTGAGAGTGGAACGCGGTAAACCCCTCGAGCGAGAAACCCAAACTTGGTAGGGGAACTTTCTCAAAGGAACTAAACGGAGAGAAGGACAGAGAATTCTGTAGATAGATGATTACCACCTGAGTACGAGGCATTTGCCGTTTGCAGTACGATGGAACAAAACATGGCTTACAGAACGTTATATCCGTTATAATAAACATGATGAAACAAAGCTCTCCTATTTCAACATATGGAGAGCTTTTATCTTGAATACATAAAAGGACGAGAAAACAGGTGATAAATCAATGAAAACCTATACACTCATCGCAACAGCCCCGATGGGCATTGAAGCAATTGTTGCAAAAGAAGTAAGAGACCTTGGCTATGAGTGCACAGTCGACAATGGAAAAGTGATTTTCAAGGGGGATGCGCTTGCGATTTGCCGTGCAAACCTTTGGCTGCGTACAGCAGACCGGATTAAGGTACAAGTTGCTGAATTTTCGGCAAAAACATTTGATGAGCTTTTTGAACGGACGAAAGCGATTGACTGGGCCGCTTTTTTACCAAAAAACAGTACGTTTCCTGTCATCGGGAAATCTGTGAAATCTCAGCTTGCCAGTGTTCCGGACTGCCAGCGCATCGTCAAAAAAGCCATCGCGCAAAAGCTGAAATCCTCCTACAACATTCAGTCTGAATGGCTTGAAGAGACGGGCCCTGAATATAAAATCGAGATCTCTCTTTTAAAAGATAAAGCTGTGCTTACTCTTGATACATCTGGTGTAGGTCTTCATAAACGTGGATACCGCATGGATCAAGGCGGAGCACCTATTAAAGAAACGCTTGCAGCTGCGCTCGTCCTATTAACGAACTGGACACCTGACCGTCCGTTTGTTGATCCTTTCTGCGGATCAGGAACAATCGCCATTGAAGCAGCGATGATAGGACAAAACATTGCCCCTGGATTCAACCGGGATTTTGCTTCTGAATCATGGGAATGGATCGGTGAAGACGTATGGAACAAAGCGCGTGTAGAAGTAGAAGAAAAAGCAAACTATGACCAGCCGCTCCGCATTATTGCAAGTGATATCGACCATCGTATGGTAGACATTGCAAAAATGAATGCAGAAGAAGCAGGACTAAGTGAACTGATTGAGTTTAAACAAATGCAAGTAAAAGACTTTCAAACAAAAGACGAGTATGGTGTGATTGTCGGAAACCCTCCTTACGGTGAACGACTGAGTGATAAACCAGCAGTTGAAAAAATGTATCAAGGAATGGGTGAAGCATTTAAGAACCTAGATACCTGGTCCATTTACATCTTAACGTCACACGAAAAATTCGAAGAATGCTTCGGAAGAAAAGCGACGAAAAAGAGAAAGCTGTTTAACGGTTTTATCAAAACAGACTATTATCAATATTGGGGAAAACGCCCGCCTAGAAAACAAACAACCGAATCGTAATAAATGGCCGCACCGAAAGAAGGTGCGGCTTTTTTGTGCTGAAAAGGTATAACTCTAAGCGAGACGGAATAAACTGAACTTGATTTTAAAAAAAGAGGTGTCTTCATGATTCATTATGATCAAATTCAGTTAATCCAAAAAGCACTCGCTTCGACTGCTCAAGAAATAGAAGGGCATGAAGGTGGACAATCTGCTCAGCTTACGGCAGCCATCGAAGATTTGGCACTGGCTCAGGCATACATAGAACGTTCTGAGCATGCATTTTTAATGAAGGAAAGCTATCAACATCGCCTGCGCTCATAAAAAAAGATTGTTTTTCCCCAGCGTAAATGGTACTATTGAATGTCTGAATGATTCAAAAGTTGGGGGTTGAAGCAGGTGACAGCATCTCGTTTGCCTTTTTCATTATCAAAAGAACACAATTTTTACGAAGAACTGGGCAACTGGATTGGTGATGTGTTTTATGACATTTTGCCAGAAAAGGGCTTTGATCTTCGAGATGAACAAATATTCATGGCTTTTCAGCTAGAAAGAGCCTTTAAAGAAAAAAGTGTGATGTTTGCCGAAGCTGGGGTAGGCACAGGCAAAACCATCGTCTATCTATTATTTGCCGTCACATATGCAAGGTATACAGGGAAGCCTGCGATTATTGCATGTGCAGACGAAACGTTAATTGAACAGCTCGTTAAACAAGAAGGTGATATCTATAAAATTGCCAATCACCTTGATATTCAAATAGATGCGAGATTAAGTAAATCGCATGATCAATATTTATGCTTAAAGAAGCTAGAGAAAACGATGCAGCGTGAAGATGATGAAAAGTGGCTCGATATTTATGAATCACTGCCTTCATTTGTTCATGAATCACATGGTATGCAAACCTTTTATCCATATGGCGATCGAAAAGAGTATCCAGAGTTATCAAATGATGAATGGTCACGAATTGGCTATGACTCATTTCAGGACTGCCTGACGTGCGATATGCGCCATCGCTGCGGTCTGAATTTATCAAGAGATCATTACCGGAAAGCGACAGATCTCATCATCTGTTCACATGATTTTTACATGGAGCATGTGTGGACGAAGGAATCCCGAAAACGTGAGGGACAGCTTCCGCTGCTTCCTGAGCATAGCTCCGTCGTATTTGATGAAGGACATCTTCTCGAGTTTGCCGCACAAAAAGCCTTAACGTACCGAGTGAAGCAATCAACGCTTGAAACATTTTTGGAGCGTCTTTTGCAAAACGACATACGCGAAGAATTTGCAGAGCTTGTTGAAGATGCACTTGCAACAAACGATGAGTTCTTTTATCTCTTAAAAACACATGCCAAAGAAGTCAAAGGCTCGCACCGGCTTGAAATTGGGCGTGTCGATGAGGTAAAGCGTTCTGCAAGCGAATTGTGTGACTTGCTTGAAAAAATCGGAGAAGCGCTCGTGTTTGAATCTGAAATGTATACGATCGATCAATACGAATTATCTGTTGTGGAAGAATACATTGAACAAATGGCGTATTCTCTATCGCTTTATCAAAAAAATGCCATTAGCTGGCTGGAAAAACAAGAATTAGATACAACATTTGTTGTGATGCCGAAGACGGTTGCAGAGGTACTTGGCGAAAAAGTCTTCTCGCAAAAAAGACCATATATTTTCTCTTCCGCTACATTGTCTGAGAATCAATCCTTTGATTATTTAGCTGAAAGTCTTGGGATTAAAGATTACTTATCAATGAGTGTCGCTTCGCCGTATGATTACGATGAACAAATGAAGATTTATTTCCATGGAATTCAGCAGATCGCTGAGCAAGAGGCAAAAGCACAGCAAGTGATCACTCAGCTGAAAGAAAATGGAGGACGATCTCTGATTCTATTCCCTTCATTTGATGAACTCCATTTCTTTAGAAAACAGCTTGAAGCAGCAAATGAATCACTGCCGTTTGACGTATATTTTGAGGGAGACGAGGAAATCAGCACGATTGTTCAAAAGTTCCAAGCTGATGAGACATCCGTGTTATGCTCAGTTCATCTGTGGGAAGGGCTTGATATTCCAGGTGAATCATTAACGAATGTGATCATCTGGGGACTTCCTTATCCGCCGCATGATCCGGTATTTGAAGCGAAACGAAATGAAGCAAAGGATGCACATGCTGAAGTTGACCTTCCGTATATGCTGCTTCGCTTACGCCAAGGGATCGGAAGACTGATCCGGACAAGCCAAGACGCAGGAAGCATTCATATTTATTTTGATCGTAAGGAAGATACAGCACTTCAAAGTAAAATTGAATCCGTCCTGCCAGTGAAGCCCATCATTACATCTTAAATAGCTGAAAACTTGTAAAGGAGGAGGATACCGCTGTGTGTCCTCCTTTTTCATTGACAAAAGAACATTCATTGAAGTAGCCTTGAAACGTACATACATATTATTGATTGGGGGAACAAACGCATGAGTCTTGAAGCAACTGAGAAAGCGTTTTATCAATTACTAGGGAAAATCGCCCATTATACAGAGGCGCTCCATTTACTTTATTGGGATTCTAGAACACAAGCGCCTAAAAAAAGTGCGGATTTTAGAGCGGAAACGATCGGTCAATTATCAAGTGATATTTTTAATATGAAGACTTCTGACGAAATGAGAGATCTTCTTCACGAGTTAAACAAACATCGAGATGAGCTCACAAAAGATACACAGAAGGCGCTCGAATTATCACAAAAAGAGTATGATGAAAACAGTAAAATTCCGAAAGAAGAATTTAAAGAATACTCGATTTTGCAATCAAAAGCAGAGCATGTTTGGGTAGAAGCAAGGGAGAAATCAGACTTTTCACTCTTTGCACCATACTTAAAACAGCTTATTGACTTTAACAAGCGTTTCATCCAATATTGGGGCGTGAAAAAAACGCCTTATGATGTGCTGCTCAATAACTATGAGCCAGATATGACGGTTGAACAGCTTGATCAAAAATTTGGTGCACTTCGTGACGCCATTGTTCCTCTTGTGAAAAAAATCGAAGCTTCACCAAATAAGCCGGATACTTCATTTTTATCGAAAAGCTTTCCAATCGATAAACAAAAGGAATTGAGCCTCTTTTTCTTAAAAGAATTAGGATATGACTTTGACGCAGGCCGCCTTGATACAACCGTCCATCCATTTGCAGTGACATTAAGCAGAGGTGACGTGCGTGTGACGACCCGTTATGATGAGCATGATTTTCGAATGGCGATCTTTGGCACGATTCATGAATGTGGTCATGCGATTTATGAGCAAAACATTGATGAAGCACTGAGCGGAACGCTTTTATGTGATGGCACTTCAATGGGTATCCATGAATCACAGTCTCTTTTCTTTGAGAACTTTATCGGCAGACACGAAGATTTCTGGAAAACGTATTATCAAAAGCTGCAAGAAGCATCTCCTGAGCAATTTAAAGATGTATCTTTAGAAGACTTTGTGCATGCAGTGAATGAATCGAAGCCGACTTACATTCGAATTGAAGCCGATGAACTGACGTATCCGCTTCACATTATCATCCGCTATGAAATTGAGAAAGCGATTTTCAATGAAGAAGTAGCAGTTGAAGATCTACCTGCACTTTGGAATGAAAAATATCAAGCGTATCTTGGCATTACGCCTCCTAATGATGCACTCGGTATCTTGCAGGATGTTCACTGGTCTGATGGAAGTTTTGGCTATTTCCCTTCATATGCCCTTGGTTATATGTATGCGGCGCAATTAAAACAACAAATGATTAAAGACTTACCAAATTTTGATGAGCTAATTCAAAATGGGTCTTTTGCACCGATAAAAGAATGGCTGACGGAACATGTTCATCAGCATGGAAAACGGAAAAAGCCATCTGAAATCATTCAAGATGCAACAGGCGAAGAATTAAATGTTCAATATTTAATCGACTACTTAACGGATAAATATACGAAACTGTATTTATCATAAAAGAAGGGCACCCTTTCATGAGAAGGGTGCTTTTTTGATGCTTGAATATTCTAAAAACGAACATTTTGTTCTGATCTATTATTTAAGTTCGGTATTTTTCTATAAAAGTGCTTTCCAAGCGTCTGAAATCTTGTTATAATTTGAACACTATAACACTCATATAATCGCGTGATGATGGCACGCAAGTTTCTACCGGACACCGATACGGTCCGACTATGAGTGAGCAAAATGAAACAGCTCTTGTTTGAGCTGAAGATCCGTGGATCGTTTTCGCATTGCTTGCTCCTCATGGGCAGCAATGCTTTTTTTATGCAAAAAATCGAATGTTTGCCAATATGCTAGGGGGAAAAATGATGGAATTGTTACGTCAAAAAATTGAGAACGAAGGAATCGTTCTGTCAAATCAAGTGTTAAAGGTAGATGCTTTTTTAAATCATCAAATTGATCCTGTGTTAATGCATGAGATTGGGCAAGAGTTTGCTAGATTATTTAAGCATGATGGCATTACAAAAATCATCACAATCGAATCTTCAGGCATCGCACCTGCTGTGATGGCTGGGCTTGCTCTTCAAGTCCCTGTTGTGTTTGCAAGAAAACGTCAATCACTCACATTAACGGATAACCTGTTAACAGCCAGTGTGTACTCTTTTACGAAAAAAGTAGAAAGCACGATTGCTGTCTCAAATACGCATCTGAGTGAAAACGATTGTGTGTTAATCATTGATGATTTTTTAGCAAATGGTGAAGCTGCGAAAGGACTTGCAGCGATTGCAAAGCAGGCAAAGGCGAAAGTAGCCGGATTTGGCATTGTCATTGAAAAATCATTCCAGCCTGGAAGAAATGCGCTTGTGCAAATGGGCTACCGCGTCGAGTCCCTCGCACGTATTGAATCACTTGAGGAAGGGAAAGTCACGTTTGTACGGGAGGTACAATCATGAGTACCGCTAAAAAAGTCAAAACGCTCTCGCTGGGCATTCAGCATGTACTGGCAATGTATGCAGGTGCTGTTCTTGTACCGCTCATTGTTGGAGATGCACTTGGGCTCACGCCTTCACAGCTGACTTACCTCATCTCTGCGGATATTTTCATGTGCGGGGCTGCTACATTGCTTCAAGTATGGAAAAACCGCTTCTTTGGAATAGGTCTGCCTGTTGTATTAGGCTGTACATTTACTGCGGTTTCGCCCATGATTGCGATTGGCTCTAAGTATGGAATTTCGTCTATTTATGGCAGTATTATCGCTTCTGGCTGTATTGTCATTCTTCTTTCTTTTTTCTTTGGGAAGCTTGTGAAATTTTTCCCGCCTGTTGTCACAGGCTCTGTCGTCACCATTATTGGGATCACCCTCATTCCTGTAGCGATGAACAATATGGCAGGAGGAGAAGGAAGTGCGGACTATGGTTCTTTTGAAAATCTAGGGCTCGCTTTCCTTGTACTGTTTATCATTGTACTGCTCTATCGATTCACGAAAGGGTTTATGAAGGCGATCGCCATTTTAATTGGTATTCTCCTTGGGACAGCAGTTGCTGCGTTTATGGGAAAAGTGGAAACAGCTGAGGTGGCAAACGCCCAGGTTTTCCGCATGATTGAGCCATTTTATTTTGGGATGCCGACCTTTGAATTTGCACCGATCATGACCATGACGTTAGTTGCGATTGTGTCACTAGTTGAATCAACAGGCGTTTATTTCGCACTAGGTGATTTAACAAACCGTTCATTAAAAGAAAAAGATTTGGCTAAAGGCTATCGGGCAGAGGGGATTGCTGTGTTATTAGGTGGAATCTTCAATGCTTTTCCGTACACAGCCTACTCACAAAACGTTGGGTTGATCCAGCTAACTGGAGTCAAGAAAAACCAAGTCATTGTCGTAACAGGGGCATTACTCATGTTATTTGGTCTTTTTCCTAAAATCGCTGCCTTTACGACGATTATTCCAAAATCGGTTCTTGGCGGTGCAATGGTTGCCATGTTTGGTATGGTCATTGCATACGGTATTAAAATGCTCTCGCGCGTAGATTTTGCAAAGCAGGAGAACTTGCTAATCGTTGCTTGCTCCGTGGGAATCGGCTTAGGTGTTACCGTCGTGCCGCAAATGTTTGAGCATCTGCCAGACTCGATTAAATTATTAACAAGTAACGGTATTGTGGCTGGAAGCTTTACCGCTATTTTGCTTCATATTATTTATCACATGATTCCTTTTAAAAAAGAAGCCGAGCATGACCTGGTAGAAGAACCTAAGCAATCTGTTATGTAAACACCTCTCTTGGAGAGGGATTCAGATTATGGACAAAGAGCTAAAATGACCTTTTTTTAGCTCTTTGTCTTCTTTTTAGCTTGATAAAAAACCTTTGATCCTAGGAAGGAGCGTGTGAGGGTTTGTCTACAAGCTGAAAGCCCGCATCTTTTGGATACGGGCTTTTTGTGATTAGCACTATTAATGCTGTACCGGCGGCATTGTTTCGTTAATGACTGCAAATGTATAGCCCCTTGCTTTTAGCTGTATAATCAGGCTATCTAAATAGTTTGTGGTAGAGGGTTGATCATGCATTAATATAACTTTTGGTTCCCATGGTTTATTTTTCTCAAACATTTGCAATTGATTCAATACCTCTGGAACATATTGTGAGTTTTTATATCTCCAGTCAAGGCTATCAATCGTCCAGTCCCAGTAAATAAAGCCATTTTGGTTTAAACGTACTTTTTGATGATATGTTAAATTTGGAACACTGCCATAGGGGGTTCTTACAAGACGGCTGTAGACACCTGTAACAGAGGCAAGAATACGCTGAGCTTCTCTCATTTCATTTACGGGAGACTCGCTGTTCTGATAAAAGAGGTTTATATCATGCGTCATGCCATGAAGACCTAATTGATGTCCTTCTTGATAAAGTCTTTTCACAGTTGATTGGTGTGCTTGGATTTGCGGTCCAAGCATGAAGAACGTTGCCTTCACGTGATGTGCTTTTAATACATTTAACAGCTGATTTGATGTAGCAGAAGGACCATCATCAAATGTTAAAAAGACTGTTTTATTCGTTGCCTGTTGGTTTGGATTGGTCTTAAAATGTGTATCCAATGTTCTTGTAGACTGATTTTTTGCTTTCAGACTGATGCTTGTGTCACGGAAGTCACTGCTGGCAACATTTTTTGCTTGCCCATTTGTCGCCTGCAAATGGGGTTTAGACATATCCCAGATAAAAAAGAGAAACAGTGTAAGAAGCACTAAACCAATTACCTTTGAGAGAAGTATCATGTTGTAGGGTGTCTTTTTTTTGGAAACCTTTTTCATTACAATCACTCCAGTCAATTAAATTTTGAGCCGAACCATGTTGTAGATTCTTTCTTTTTTCACTGTTTTTCTTGGTACACATATTGATTATGTATATAGTGGAAAAAATCCTTTTTATATAGAAAATTCAAATGAATTAGAAATTTATGGTTGTTACTTTGTGTTGATCAGCAAAAAAAGGTGATCCATTCATGTTTAAATAAAATCATTCTGAATAATGATCGAAACGTTAATATTTATACGCTAAGATAGCAGCAGATGTGACCATTAATTCGAAGCGAAAGGGAGATTCCTTATGAAAGTGTTGTATAATGACGATTTCATTGAAAAAAGGGTGCTTATGTGGAAAGTGGAGACAGAGGCGATTAATCTCAAAAAACATAGAGAAAAGCTCGTACCACTACAAAATAAAGAAGATATCGGCAAATTCTCTCTTACCGTACAACGAAGGATTTAAACAATATGTGTCCGGTTCAGAGGTTTGTAAAACTAGTTCTTTTCTAGATAACTGTACACAAAGTCAAAATCATACCAAGCAAATTCATCGCATATTTGGCAAGACTAGATGAAGCAAACTACCTAAGACTCACTGAAATAAATAAAAGCAACTATGCAAAGCGGAGAGAAATAAAGAACGCGTCTTTGCGGATGCAAAAGAAAAGCATAGTATGCGTTGGGCGAAACTTCGTGTACTAAAAAAATTTCAATGCAAGCGATGCTTACTCTCGCTGCCATGAATCTTAAAAAATTAGCTAACTAGACATGGAAAACACTATGTCCAGCGTAAACCCTTTATAATGATAGTGAAAACCCCACTTTTATTTAAAGTAAAAGGGGGGGTTCTACGGTCTAAACACTTCTCTATAGAAGTGTTTTTTTGCATAAAAAAAGCAGGTTCGCTTGGCTTTGAACGAACCTGTGAAGGAGGAAAACTACATCATGTTTTCACCTATATTATCCAATATTTATCAATTGTCGTCAAGACAAAAAGTTAGACGAAGGAAAATATTTTGACTGAATTGTGACGTTTTGGCATGTATATCCTTTTTTCGATAGGGGATATTAATCGAAAAAAGAGGTGAAGCCGATGGCGTACATTCTTTCTGTTGGAACGAGTCTGCCACAACATCATGTGGATCAGAAAAAGGCGGCTGATTTTGCTAGATCCCAATTTAAACGATCGTTTAAAGATATCGACCGGCTGCTCAGAGCTTTTCAAAATGGAGAAATCGAGAGCAGACAGTTTGTGCAGCCAATTGAATGGTATCAGACGCACCACTCTTTTGAGGAGAAAAACAACCTCTATTTGGAAAAAGCATTGGCTCATGCAAAAGAAGCGGTCATACACTGTCTTCATGAGAAGGCATTCCTGAAAAAACCGATTCCGTTTGAAGAAATCGATGCATTGTTTTTTATTTCAAGCACCGGACTTTCGACACCAAGCCTTGATGCAAAACTGATGAACGTTCTCCCTTTTTCGCCTTATACGAAACGAGTGCCGATCTGGGGCTTAGGATGCGGGGGCGGAGCGGCGGGGTTGACCCGGGCTTACGAATACATAAGGGCATTTCCAGAAGCGAAGGTACTGGTTGTCGCCTGCGAACTGTGCAGTTTAACCTTTCAGCCGCAAGATCAATCAAAAAGCAATTTAATCGGTACATCTTTGTTCGGAGACGGGACAGCAGCGGTACTCTTAACTGGAGAAAAAGGTGTATCAGAATACACCCATCTAAAAACAGTCCCTAAAGTGATTGGTACACAATCTGTCACAATGAAAGAGTCTGAGGATGTGATGGGCTGGGAATTTACAAGTGACGGCTTTCAGGTTATTTTCTCCCGTGACATTCCTTCCATTATTTCCGGCTGGTTAAAAGAGCAAGTCGATCAATTTTTAGAGCAGCAAGGGTATTCTGTAGAAGAACTATCGGTTTTTCTTGCCCATCCTGGAGGGAAAAAAGTGATCGATGCCTATATTAAAAGTCTATCCTTACAAGAAGATCAGCTTTTTTCATCAAAAGAAGTACTCAGACAACACGGAAATATGTCCTCTGCCACAGTTTTGTATGTGATCAAGCATTATCTTGAACATCAATCCGCTGAAGCGGGAGATATCGGTCTTTGCGGAGCGCTTGGTCCGGGATTTTCATCAGAGCTGCTGCTCATGAAATGGGAGGAGGTCATATCATGATCATTTGGCTCGTCATTGGTTTCTTCGTGTGTCAGCGGCTTATTGAAATGCTTGTGGCTAAAAGAAATGAAAAGAAAGTGAAAGCGATCGGTGCCATTGAATTTGGTGCAAGTCATTATCCTTATATGGTCGCTATGCATGCGGGCTTTTTTCTCTCACTCATGGTTGAGGTATGGGGGTTAAACAGGCCGCCGTCGCGCTATTTTCTTGTGTTGCTCGTTTTCCTGCTGGCTACACAGGTTATTCGATATTGGGCATTATGCTCTCTTGGAACGTATTGGAATACAAAGATTTTAGTTGTACCAAATGCGATGATGGTAAAAAAAGGACCTTATCGCTGGTTAAAGCATCCTAACTATGTCGTGGTGGCGATTGAGCTTATGCTGATCCCGCTTTTATTTAATGCCTATTTTACCGCTATTTTGTTCACATGTTTAAATGCATGGATGATGGCTGTGAGAATTCAAACAGAAGAGAAAGCGCTCAATCAGTATTTGTTAAATTAATATTGAAAATCATTATCAATTGTGATACACTTTCATTAATGATAAGCATTCTCAATCACGAAGGATGGACGGTGATCACATGACAATGGTTTTCTTACTCGGTACGGTCTGTGTATACAGCCTATTAATTGGCTTCGTATTAAAAGGTGTTTCTAAAAAATCTGCTTCCTGATTAGTCAATTGCGGCTGATCGGGCAGCAGATTTTTTTTATTTCCTCAGATCAGAAGAAAAATCTCTTGATTTTGTGTAAAATGGTATCACATACATAACTGACTTTTCTAAAAACAAAGGGGTTTATCGTCATGGAAGACTTGTCTATTCGAGATTCGCTCGTTCAAACTACAGGTGCTTTATATCAAAGCCTTCTCAAAAGGGATGATCATGAACGCGCAGCCAAACTTGCATCGATTATCAAAAAGGAAGCAGAAGAAGAAGTGTATATCGCATTTACCGGCCACTATTCAGCTGGAAAGTCATCACTTGTGAATCATCTGCTTCATGATCACATCCTGCCAACGAGTCCGATTCCAACAAGTGCAAACTTGGTCGTCGTGAGGAAAGGGGAGAGTGAAGTAAAGCTTCACACCTCAGATGGCCGTTTTGCAAAAATGAGCGGTTCTTATGATAAAGAAGCAGTTCAGCGTTTTTGTAAGGACGGGGAACAGATTGAAATGGTGGAAATTAGCGGGGACTATAGAGGATTGGAAGAAAAGGTGGCACTGATTGATACGCCTGGAATTGATTCAACGGATCATACCCATTTCTTATCTGCCGCGTCTATTCTACATCAAGCAGATGCTCTTTTTTATGTCGTGCACTACAACCATGTTCATTCGGAAGAAAACATTCGTTTCATTCGCTCCATTAAAGAGAAAGTGCCAAATCTTTATTTCATCGTAAATCAAGTCGATCGACATGATGAGCATGAGACAGCGTTTGAAGACTACAAAAATCAAGTAGTTGATATGCTTCTTAAAGAGGGCATTGAAGAAGAACATTTATACTTTACATCTGTAACCGATGAGACGAATCCAAGAAACGAAATGATTCGTTTAATCGAGAAACTGCAAGAATTACAAACATTGCCGAAAGCATCACTTCGCGCCTATACCGAGCAGAAAATAGAGAATGTTTTAAAAGAACATATTGACTCATTAAAAGAAGAGCTGCAAGAAGAGGATCTTGATTCACTGCTTCAAGAAAAAAGAAGAGAAGTCAAGGAACTTGAAGCGAAAAGCAGCTTTATTGAAAATGGAGCAAAACAGTTAGAAGACGAAGTGTCTTTTGAAGTCGAGAATATTTTAAAAAATGCAAACCTAACCCCATTTAAAATGAGAGAGCTTGCAAGTGACTATATTGAATCGAAAGCACCTGGCTTTAAGGTAGGACTGCTGTTCGCTAAAAATAAAACTGAGCAGGAAAAAGAAAAGCGGGCGAACGATTTCTTAGCAGATGTCAAAGCAAGAATGAAAGCTGAAGTGGACTGGCATATTGCTGAGCTGCTCAAAAAAGAAGTCAAGAAACATCAGCTTGGTGAAGAGCTATTAAATCAAGTGATGGCATTTGAAACACCTGTGGAAGAATCACTGCTTGAAAACGTCATCCATCATGGTGCGACATTTTCAAATGAATACGTTTTGCAATATGCAAAAGATGCTGGTGAAGCACTGAAAAGACAGGCCAAACAGAAAGCAATACCATTGATTGAACAAATGACCGAGACGCTGAAAACCCAGCTCATGAATGAAAAGGGAAAGCAACAAGATAAGTGGGCCCAGGCAGCACAGGAGCTCCAAGCGCTCGAGCAAAGCATGGAAAAAAATGATCAAATCAGAAGAGATATTGAGCATGTATGGGATATATGGCAAAACGGAACAAATGAGCAGATCACAGATGATTGGTTTTATGTGAAAAAACATCGGATGCAGCATGACGAGCTAAATCAGAATCATACGTCCACTCATGCGGAAGAAAGCGAGAAAGAAAATCAGCAGCAGACAGAGCTTGATCAAATGCGTCAATCACAGCATATTACGACAGCGCAGTCGATTGACCAGTTTGAGCAGCTTTCTCAAATGTTAATGCCATTAAACGCGCTTCAGTCTCAAAGAAAGTCCTTTGAACAACGAACAAAGCGGCTTCAAGCGAAGGAATTTACACTCGCCTTATTCGGTGCTTTTAGTTCAGGGAAATCGTCGTTTGCCAATGCCCTAGTTGGGAGAAAGGTGCTGCCATCATCTCCTACACCAACGACGGCCACGATCAATAAGCTGACGCGGCCGACAGAAGACCATCCGCATGAAAGTGTGAAAGTGGTGTTCAAAACCGAGCAGGAAATATTAGAAGAGCTCGATCAAATTCTCGGTTTTTCTATAACAGAAGAAAAGGGAGATACGTTTCAAGCCAAACTCGAACGAACGCTGAAAAAAAGAGAGCTTGAACAGGATCACCGCATCATTGTTGAACATTTTTTAAACGCTCATGAAAAGTTCCGTGATTCCATTCAAAAACAAACGCCGCACAATGTCACCCTGCAAGAATTGAAGCCATATGTGGCAGAAGAGGCTGTTTCTTGTGTGGTGAAGGAAGTGACGGTGTATTTAAGTACACCTTTAACAGATAAAGGACTGACGATTGTTGATACACCAGGCGCCAGCAGTATGAATAAACGTCATACAGAGATTGCCTTTCAATATATGAAGGATGCTGATGCCCTTCTTTATTTAACTTACTACCAGCATTCTTTCTCAAAAGCAGACCGTTCATTTTTACGTAAACTCGGGCTTGTAAAAGATTCATTTAGCATGGATAAAATGTTTTTTATTATCAATGCAGCTGACCTCGCAAAGGATCAAACAGAGCTTGAAACTGTCTTTGACTATGTGAAAAATGAGCTCACAAAAGAAGGTATCCGGCATCCAAACCTTCATCATGTATCCAGTAAGGAAGAGATCGAAGGAAAGGGTCAGTCGCCTTATAACCAGTATGCACAGCTAAGAACACAGCTCGACTATTTTATTGAGGAAGAATTAACGAAAGATGCGATTGAGCTGCTGTATTTTGAAGCGAGTACATTATGTAGAACAGTCGACAAGCTGCATGAGACGCTGCATCAGTCAGAAGATGAAAAGCAAGCAGAAAAGAAAAAGATAGACACATCCTATGAAGTGATCGTTGATCAAATGAGCCATATTAAACGATCTAAGCTAGTGACAGAAAGTGTGAAAAAGGACTTGCACGAACAGCTTTACCACATTGTTCAGCGCTTGTCACTTTATGCAAATGATCTGTTAAAGACAGCCTTTTATCCTGGAATATCTCAAGGGGACTTCAGGCAGGAGCTGAAAAAAGCGCTTGAACAGGCGCTAAAGGATTATGAATTTGAATTTGTACAGGAGCTTAAGGCGCTTGATATTCGAATGGAATCGTTTATCACTCAATATTTCAAAGAGGAGTGGGAGAAAGGATTGCAGGCTGCATGTGCAGAAGATCCTTACTTTTCTCTCCGGCTGTCGCCTCCAGATGAGAAAAATGCAGAGCTGAAACAAATTGAAGTGGAAGCGGACCTGACGCCGTTTGAGCCGCTCTTAAAGAAGCAAAAATCAGCGAAAGCTTTCTTTGAACAGAACGGGAAGGCAGCGTTTATTGAAGCGATTCGAGATGTCCTTTTCCAATTAACGACGAAATGGGCAGATAAAGAAAAAGAAGAATTACAGAGCAGATACGATATGATGGTGAAGACCTTTACTGAAAGATATGAAACAGAAGCGCTCAAGCAGCTGAATGAACAAAAACAAACATTTATCATGAGCTTGACGACAGATGCGAAAGAGCAGGCGATGATAGAACAAGTATACAAGCAGACAAATGAATGGAAGAAGCAGTTGAAAACCATTTGATTCATGATAGACTATAGAAAAAAGAAAGCAGTTGATAAAAAATGACGAGCGTACACGAAGAGATTTCCGCACATTCACAAAAACAGAATGCTCATATCAAGTCGTTTCTTGCGCTTGAGCAAAAAAGAGAGCAGGCAATAGAGACTGCTGTTTTCAAGTGTGAGCAAAACGAACCATTTACAACTGACGATATCAATGCGATTACTTCGAAGATGAATGAGCTTGCACGAGGCGGTATTGTTCCGCTGCGTAAGCATGTAACGATTGATATGGTCAGGGAGTATGTCGAAAGAAAACAGAAGTAAAGAGTAACTTTCTCTTTTTTGGTCATCTTAACAAGTGAACCGAGAAAGGGGAATGATGATGGAAAAAAAGCAGCATGCAAAAAAGCAGGATGAGCGTAACCCGAAACAAAAAGAGATGCCATCCTACGCAGAAGCAGAATCGAAAAAAATGCAATACGGTCAAAAATAATCCAAAGGTGCCACTTCTTTTCCAAAAGAAGAGGGCGCCTTTTTTATGTCGAATTCTATGTTCTGTGATAGAATAGGAGTATTGTTTTGAAAAAGGGAGTTTATAAGAATGAATAAACACGTACTGCTTGTTGATGGCATGGCGCTTCTGTTCAGATCGTTCTATGCAACGGCTGTCCATCGCAATTTTATGATAAATGATCACGGCGTCCCGACGAATGGAGTAAATGGCTATTTGAAGCATTTATTAACCGCTGTTCAGACATTTGAGCCAACTCATATTGTTTGCTGCTGGGATATGGGAAGCCAAACATACCGAAATGAATTGTTTCAAGATTATAAAGCAAATCGAGGAGAGGCACCTGTCGAGCTCATTCCGCAATTCGATTTAGCAAAAGAAGCGACAGAGGAGCTAGGAATTGTAAACGTTGGTTTAAAGGGATTTGAGGCAGATGATTGTATCGGTACGCTGGCAGCAGTCTATCAGAATGAAGCACGTGTGACGGTTCTAACTGGCGACAGAGATTTGCTGCAGATATTGAATGAACAAGTGACTGTTGCTTTGATGCAAAAAGGGATCGGGAACTATAAACATTATACAAAAGCCTTATTTGAAGAGGAAATGGGCATCTCTCCAAAGGCGCTGATCGATATGAAAGCACTTATGGGGGATTCAAGTGACAATTACCCAGGCGTCAAAGGAATCGGAGAAAAAACAGCATTAAAATTTATTCAAACATATCAAACCATTGATGGATTATTAGAAAATGTTCATGAACTAACGGCCGCACAGCAAAAGAAAATGCAAGCAGGATTAGAAGATTTGAAGCTCTCCCGTCTATTGGCAGAGATCAAATGTGATGTCCCGCTGAGCTGTCCAATTGATGAGACGAAGATGAACATCAATCAAGAACGGGCTGCTGCCATGCTGCGTTACCATCAAATCAAAGGAATTGAACCGATGGTGAATCGATTAAGTAAAATAGAGATCAGCTAAGCCGATCTCTCAGCGTAAAGACAAACCCTCGCATTCGTTGTCAGGTCTGCGCTCCGGTGCTCACGAATGTCAAATTCGCTCCGCTCCGGTACTCGCCCTTCCTAGACTGCAAAGGTTTTCTATCACGCTGAAAAGAAGACAAAGGACTAAAATAAAAATCATTTTAGCCCTTTGTTAGAGATCAGCTAAGCTGATCTCTAAGGTCATCTTTTTGTATTGCTTTTCTTCGCTCTATTTTCGAGCTGAGATAGTGGCTGCTTATCTTTTGTTTGCGCATCACCTTGTGGGGTTGTCCCATTTGTGACACGACCTTTATTCTCTTTATCCAATCAGTATCACCTCATACATTAGCATAACCGAAAAAAAGCGATTCATCCTTTAGAAAGGTGAATCGCTTTTCTAGCGAGCTGATCAGCTACTTGATTTTCCTTGCTTGGAATCCACTTAATGAAAAATAAATCAAACTGCCGTTGAAGCTCGATCATCTCTTTTATAAAAGGCTGAAAGGCTGGATTTTTAGCAAATCCTGCATTGGCCGCACGGTCAACTACCTGTGAATCTGTTCGAAACGAAACGGAACGCAGTCCTTTTTCTACGCAGATTTTCATCCCTTCAATGAGAGCGGAAAATTCTGCTTCGTGATTGCTCATTGATCCGAGAGGAATCGAGAAAGATTCTGCCTTTCCATCATATTTAATGAAAATGCCGATACCAGAAGGACCTGGATTTCCTGCGCTAGCACCATCAATGTATATTTCAGCTGGCAATTTATTTCACCCTTTCATCAAGCGGAACCATTCTTTTCGCTGCATACGCATATGGTGTCCCAATCGCGGCAACGATAAATTTAATCACATAAGTCGTGATGAAGATTTCGATCCATACATGAAATGGATAGGTGCCAAGAAAGGCAATGGTTGTGAAGATCAGTGTATCAAGCAGCTGGCTGATCATCGTACTTCCAGCGTTGCGCACCCAGAGCGCACCATCGGAAGGAAATATCCGGCGAATAAACGAATATACATAAACATCTAACATTTGACTGATGATATAAGCAGCAAGACTGCCAAGTGCGACCCTTGGCATAAAGCCAAATATCGTTTCGAGCGATGTTTGAGAAATGTCAGATGGAGCGGGATTGAAAAGCAAAGCCTCCTGCATGACAACGGTTAGCGTTAAAAGGGTGGCAAAGCCAATCCAGACAGCTTTCCTCGCTTCATTTTGTCCATATTTTTCATTCAATACGTCCGTTGCAAAGAACACACTGCCATATAAAATGTTCCCAAGTGTTGCCGTTAAGCCAAACAATTCAACGGTTTTGACCACTTGTAAATTTGCTGCAACCGTCGCAAAGCCAATCCAGACGAAAAGGCCCATCTTGCCAAATCCTTTATAAAATAGAAGAACAATGATAAAATTAATGATCGCAAATAAGATCCAAATACCTTCATTAAACAAGTGACATGAACTTCCTTTCTCATTGTAAAATGTAACTTTTTGATTATAGCATAACGAACGTTTACCTTAAAAGCACGGGAAGGCGATGTGATCAATGAAATTAAGAGCGCACTATACAATGAAAGTGAAATCGATTGGGTCCATTGCTTTTTTCCAAGAAGATTGGATGGAGCTAAAAGAGGCCTTGCTTTTAGCAAAACATATCGATAAAAAAGAACCACAGTCACTCCTATCATTTGAAGATGAAAAAGGGGCGATGTGGTCTATTAAAGAACTTGAAAAGCTAAATGAAGAACTAAAGCTTGAACCTGATCAGCTTCAGGTCTATTTTGATGCAAGTTTTCACAAAGAAACAGGCGACTCTGGCCTTGGGGTTGTCGTCTACTATAAGCTCGGAGAAGATGCTTATCGTTTGAGAAAAAATCAGCCCTTCCAAGGAATCACCAATAATGAAGCGGAGTATGCAGCTTTATTTGAGGCAGTAAAAGCTTTGAAAGACCTTGGGGCAAGCAGAAATTCTGTCACGATTAGAGGCGATTCATTAGTTGTCATGAATCAATTAAAAGGAGAATGGCCTTGTTATGATGATATACATAACAAATGGCTCGACCGGATTGAAGCGGCTTTAAAGGAGCTGAGGCTTACGCCAACATATGAAGTCATCGATCGTAAACAAAATGCAGAAGCGGATCAGCTTGCAAGGCAGATACTTGCAGACGTCCCAATTGAAAGTAAATTGAAATTAGAAGCAGACGGAGCTGAATAATGTGGATAAAAAAACAGCAGTACAAGAATTGACGGATCTCCAAGACACGTATTGTTCAGATTGCTTGATTAAGAAGCACTTTCGAAAAGAATATGGCAAAAAATACGCCCACTCCTTTTGTATTCAGCAATGCACAGTAGGAGAGAAAATAAAAGAATACGGACAGACGCTGCTTAAAAAGTAAGCGGCTGCCCCGGTTTTCCTTACTCAAACATCCGCTCGTGAAAAAAAACGGATAGAATGTGTTAAAAAAGAACATATTCTGAAAAATGAGCCGATATAACTATAGAAAGTTTTGGTTGAGTTACTTTTTGACTAAGTGACGGATAATAGAGGAAAAGGGGAAGGCCGGCATGAATAATAAGGATTTCGAAACGGTATTACATCGAACATTTCAAGAGGTATACAGCGATCTAGAGCAGCTAGTAGATGTAGCAAAGAAGGGAAGACCTTTTCTCGAAAAAGATATTTCTGAAATTGAACAACGACTGAAGCAAAATATTTTAGCCATTGAAATTCAGCTGAAAATCAAATAAGAGAGGCATATGCCTCTCTTTATTTTGTCGTTTCATCATTGATTTAGTTGATTAAAGTTTTGTTACGTTTGCAGCTTGAGGTCCACGATTACCTTCAACGATTTCAAAAGAAACTTCTTGTCCTTCTTCTAAAGACTTGTACCCGTCACCTTCGATAGCTGTGAAGTGAACGAATACATCGTCTCCGCCTTCAACTTCAATGAAGCCGAAACCTTTTTCATTATTGAACCATTTTACTTTACCGTTTTGCATATTGCTTTTTCCTCCTAGTACTGTAGCACACCTTTTGGGCATACTAAAAAAAATTTTCATCACCTAACGACTTTACAGTTGTTAAATGATGGTTCCACTATACACCATCAAAAGTAACGCGTCAAGCAGGCGAGCCAAATTTTGAGCAGAATGTTTGATTTTTTTGTTTTTTTGGTGAATAACAATGAAAAATAAAACGTCCTTTTCGGAACCTAACGTGCAGCTTGTCCGTATATAAAAAAAATACAGAAAGAGGTGCAATCATGAATCGTTATACACTTGAAGAATTTATTCAGAATACGCAGCAAGAAGATAAAGGAGAAGGGGTCTTTGAACTTGAAACATCAAGGCTTCTAGAAATTAATTTGACTGACACCATTTGGGCAAAAACAGGTTCCATGGTTTCCTATCGAGGGAAAATCAAATTTGAACGTGAGGGTGTTTTTGAGCACGGCGTCTCAAAGATGTTCAAAAAAATGCTCTCGGGAGAAGGCACCTCACTAATGAAGGCGACAGGTGATGGGAAATTATATGTGGCAGATCAAGGCAAAAAAATCTCAATTCTCCGTTTGGCCCAAGGGGAATCTATTTTTGTGAATGGAAACGACCTGCTCGCATTTGAACCGTCTGTCCGCTGGGATATCAAATTGATGAAAAAGGTATCAGGCATGCTTGCAGGCGGATTATTTAATGTCAAATTAGATGGGCCGGGCTTAGTTGCAATCACAAGTCATTATGAGCCGCTGACGCTCATTGTTCAGCCTGGTGACTCTGTTTATACAGATCCGAATGCGACTGTTGCGTGGTCAGGGGATCTAAAAACTGAATTTGTGACAGATGTTTCCTTTAAAACCTTTATTGGCAGGGGAAGCGGAGAGTCCATTCAAATGAAGTTTAGCGGAAGCGGCTTTGTTGTCGTTCAGCCGTTTGAAGAAGTATACACAACAAATGGAAATCAAGGGTAAAGAAAAAGGTGTCCGTCAATGACGGACACCTTTTTATGATAATGCGCGAGCATATGTTTTGTTATTCATGATGAGATCTGACTGCTCGACGATATCTTCCAAAATGGTTTGAGAAGATTGTTTTAAGTGCAGTTTTTTCATGTTTTGTTTCATTGTTTCTAATTTTTCTTCGTCCTGCAGCAAGTTGGTCACAGATTCTAAAATGTCTTCATGTCTGTTAATGACAATAGCAGCGCCATAATCCTCAAAGAAAAGAGCATTTTCTTTTTCTTGGCCAGGGACAGGCTTGTAAAGAATGACTGGGACACCGATTGCAGTTGCTTCTGTTAAAGTAATGCCGCCTGGTTTTGTAATCATACAATCTGTTACTCTGAACAATTCATCAATTTGTTCCACATATCCAAGCGCCTTCAATTGATCTGGGTGTGCCTGCTCAAGAACGCTAAGCGATTGTTTCAGTGCGGCGTTCTTTCCGCATACAACAACAATTTGTACTTCACTGTCGAGAAGCAGCGCCTCACATAATTCCTTCACATTTTTTAGTACACCGTGAGCACCAGCCATGATAAGAAGTACTTTTTTGTCGGATGATAATCCATATTTTTTATAGATCATCGATTTTGGCACGTCGGCTTCAAACTGTGGTCTAATAGGAATACCTGTCACTTTGACATCGCTTGGATGTGTGCCGATTTCCACTAATTTTTGTTTCACATAATCGGTTGCAACATAGTATCGGTCGATGTTTTCATGTACCCAAATCTTATGGAGACAAAAATCGGTCATGACATTAAAAGTCGGAATCACTTTACCTGTTTTGTTTCGATATTCTGGTACAACAATCATCGGGAATGTAATAATGATGATATCTGGATTGTGTAACTGAATTAATTCATCGAGACGCTTATTTCCCATCTTTAAATAAATGTTAAATTTGCGTTTATTGTAAATTTTATCAACACCGTAATAAAACAAGCGATAAAATTGTTTCCCAATGGAAAAGCTCTTCAAGTATAAATATTGAGTCACTTCTGACACAATGGGATTCGATTCTTGATACAAATTAGAAACTACAACATGTTCAAATCCTTGGGATTTGCATTCATCATACAGTGTTTTTGCTACCTGCATATGTCCATTTCCATAATTTGCGGTCAAGATTAATATTTTTTTATTGGTATTCAAGAATATTCACCTCAAATGTAATCAACAACAACAAAACTTCGTACGAAACTATTAATCTCATAGGTCTACATATACATAAAGATAACATATAAACAGTTAGAGCATATCATTCGTTACGAAAGAATTAAACTAATTTTAAAAAACAAACAGATTCAATTGATAATGGAAGACAGAGCCATTTGTATTTTAACACATTTTGACGATTTATCATCAGACCACAGTCTATTTTATTCCCAAACGTATGGTGTTTCTTGATAAACATAATAATTAAGCCAATTCATAAACAATAAGGTTGCATGGGCTTTCCAACGATTTACTGGGATTAATGTGTCACCATCTTCTATAAAATAGTGGACAGGTTTTTGGACTGTATCATGTTTCAACAAATCTCTTTCATATTCCTGCATCAATGTATCTGTATCATACTCAGGATGTCCAGTTAAAAATACTTGTTTATCATCATCTGAAACAATTAAACAAACACCTGCTTCTTCAGACATACTCAAGACTTTCAAATTCGGCGTGTTTTTTAATTGTTCTGTATTAATATCTGTATGCCTAGAATGTGGGACATAGTATACTTCATCAAAACCTCTGACTAATCTTTCTTTTTTCTCTTTCACAATATGCTCAAATACACCAAATTTTTTCTCGGGAAGCTTGATCTTTTCAATCCCGTAATGGTGATATAAACCTGCCTGTGCACCCCAGCAAATATGAAGGGTAGACGTCACATTGGTTTTACTCCAGTCCAAAATGTCCTGCAGCTCTTTCCAATAAGAAACTTCTTCAAAAGGTAAGTGCTCAATTGGTGCGCCAGTGATGATCATTCCATCAAATTTTTTATGGCGAATCATTTCAAAGGTCGTATAAAATTCATCTAGATGCTCTCTCGACGTATTCTTCGGTGTATGTGTACTTGGAATCAAAAACGTAAAGTACACTTGTAAAGGAGAATTTCCGAGCATTCTCAGCAGCTGCGTTTCAGTTTGTATTTTTTTGGCATTAAATTTAAGATCACGATATTCAAAGGACGGATATCTTGCTTGAATGCCCTTGTCTCATCCATGACGAAAATATTTTCGCTCTCTAGTATTTGTTTTGCCGGCAGATGAACTGGTATGTTAATAGGCAACTCGCCACCCCCTGAACCAAAGCTAATTTCACTTCATTATAGGAACTTTCTGGCGATATTTCAATGTTTCAATTATGTTACAATGAAAAATAGAGCAAAAAAGAATGCTGTTTCTGTAAAAAAAGGAGGCCGTTTTGTTATGATCACAAAGCATTTATCAGATATTGACATTGCCCAAAAGGCTAAGCTGAGACCAATTCAAGACATCGCAGCAAAGCTGCAACTACATGACGAAGAATTAGAATGCTATGGTTTCACAAAAGCGAAAATATCTTTGACTATTTTTGACCGTTTAAAGGAACAAAAAGAAGGACACGTGATTCTTGTCACTTCCATCAACCCAACGCCAGCAGGTGAGGGGAAATCCACGGTAACAGTCGGCCTTGGTCAAGCCTTCGAAAAAATTGGCAAAAAAGCGATCATTGCAATGCGTGAGCCATCATTAGGTCCTACAATGGGGATTAAAGGCGGGGCAGCGGGCGGAGGATATTCACAGGTGCTGCCAATGGAAGAAATCAATCTTCATTTCACAGGAGATTTTCATGCCATTACATCTGCACATAACGCCTTATCTGCTTTTATTGATAACCATATCCATCACGGAAATGAACTCGGCATCGACACGCGCCGCATTGTATGGAAGCGGGTGCTTGATTTAAACGATCGTGCATTAAGACAAGTCGTTGTCGGACTTGGCGGTCAGTTAAATGGGTATCCTAGAGAAGACGGATTTGACATTACAGTTGCTTCCGAAATGATGGCGATCCTCTGTTTAGCAGAAGACTTATCTGACTTAAAAAAACGTCTTTCTTCTATTGTTGTTGCCTATAATCAAGAAGGCGAGCCAGTCACAGTGGGAGCACTTGGATATGAAGGTGTCCTGACGTTACTTTTAAAAGACGCACTCAAGCCGAACCTGGTTCAAACGATTGAAGGAACCCCAGCACTTGTCCATGGCGGTCCTTTTGCCAATATTGCACATGGATGCAATAGTTTAATTGCAACCAAAATGGCAGCAAAATTAGCTGATTATGTCGTAACAGAAGCTGGATTTGGAGCAGATCTTGGAGCAGAAAAGTTCCTTCACATTAAAACAAGAGCTGGTGATTTCAAACCTGGTGCAGTTGTCATTGTGGCGACAGTGAGAGCATTAAAGATGCATGGCGGAATGAAGAAAACCGAACTCAAAGAAGAGAATGCACACGCCGTCTTAGAAGGTATACATAATTTAGAAAAGCATATTGAAACCGTGCAAGCTTTTGGTCTTCCATATATTGTCGCGGTAAACCGTTTTATTACGGATACAAAAGAAGAGATTCAAGCGATAGAAGATTGGTGCGGCAAACATGGCCATCCAGTTAAAGCCGTGAATGTATGGGAAGAAGGAGGCGAAGGCGGGACAGCTCTTGCCGAGGAACTAGCGGAACTCATTGAAAAGAAAAAGAACAACTTTACCTATTTGTATGAAGAGAACGATTCCATAGAAGAAAAGTTATCTAAAGTGGCCAAAGTGGTTTACGGGGCAGATGGGGTCACGCTCACATCCAAAGCAAGAAAGCAGCTGGCTGCCATTGAGGAAAACGGCTGGGCTCATTTGCCGGTTTGTATGGCAAAAACACAATATTCTCTTTCGGATGATCCAGCTTTAATCGGCAGACCTAAAGGCTTTACCATTACGATTCGCGAGTTAAAGCCATCTGTAGGAGCAGGATTTATTGTGGCCTTAACCGGAAGCATTTTGACAATGCCTGGATTACCTAAAAAACCTGCGGCTCTCGAAATGGATTTATTAGAAGACGGCAGTGTGACAGGACTCTTTTAAACGGGAGCATAAAAAGCGATTTTCTAAAAGAAGCATGTTACGATAGGAAAAAGTGAATCCTAGGAGGCTATGAGATGTCAATTTATGATATTCAGGTCAAGACCATTAACGGTCAGGAAAAATCGATGGCAGAATACAAAGGAAAAGTGCTCATTATTGTAAACACAGCAAGCAAATGTGGACTGACTCCTCAATTTAAACAATTACAAGAGCTATATGATCAATATCATGAAAAGGGCCTTGAAATTTTAGGATTTCCGTGTAACCAATTTATGAACCAAGAGCCAGAAGGAGAAGAAGCCATTCAAGAATTCTGTTCTTTGAATTATGGAGTGACCTTCCCTATGTTTGCGAAAGTAGATGTTAATGGCGAAGAGGCGCACCCACTGTTCAAGCATTTAACAAGTGAAGCGAAAGGTGTGCTTGGGACAAAAACAGTGAAATGGAATTTCACAAAATTTATCGTTGACCAAAACGGAGAAGTCACTGAACGATTCTCTCCAAAAACGCCACCAAAAGAATTAGAAAGCTCAATCATCGCTCTGTTGGACAAATAAGATGCTGACAGTCATGCAGCGAAAACAATTGGAGGCAGCTGCCTCCTTTGTTTCAGACAGGCTGAAGGATGAACCAACTGGACACGATGCGGCTCATGTTGCTCGTGTGCGCCAGCTTGCCGTCCGTATTGCACATCAGGAAGGCGGCTCTTTCTTTATCATCGAAATGGCGGCAATTGTACATGATGTCATTGATGAAAAGCTGTCAAGTGAATGGAAAGTCACTAAGGAGCAGCTTGAGCACCAGCTCCTTTTGTGGGAATTGGATACGAGGGATATCCGCTACATCATGGACATCATTACAACGATGTCTTTTCGTCACCGGCATAAGCAGTTTAGGCCGATGACGTTAGAAGGGACTATTGTTCAAGATGCGGATAGGCTGGATGCGATAGGAGCAAGCGGTATCGCTAGAGTTTTTACGTATGCTGGCGCAACAGGTGAGCCCCATTATACAAAGGACACGCAGCAGGGCTCTGTGCTAAAGCATATGGAAGAAAAACTGCTCAAATTAAAAGACTTGATGAACACTCGTGCAGGGAAGCAGCTTGCTGATGAGCGGCATGAATTGATGATTTTATTTATCAAGAAATGGAAAGAAGAATGCGGCCTTACAGATGAGTAGGGTCTTTATGTGTGTAAGGAGGATATATCAATGAAAATAACAGCCATAGAACCGACGCCAAGTCCGAATACCATGAAGGTTATTTTGACAGAAGCACTTGCCGGCGGTAAAAGCAACAACTACAAAAAGGATCAAAAAGACGAAGCCCCAGAAATGATCAAGCGTATTTTAAGCATTGAAGGTGTAAAAGGGGTTTATCATGTCGCAGATTTCTTAGCGGTCGAGCGAAATGCAAAGTTTGACTGGCAGGGTATTTTACAGCAGGTCAGAGAAGCCTTTGGACAAGAAACAGAAGGCCTTCAAGAAGGTTCGCAGTCAGGCGATGACACATTTGGTGAAGTGAAAGTATTTGTCCAAATGTTTAATGGGATTCCGATGCAGGTCAAACTGTCAGACGGTGAAAGAGAAGAGCGGTTTGGCATGCCTGACCGTTTTCAAGCAGCCATTTTAAAGCTTAGAAGCAGCTCAGACAATGTCGTGTTTGAACGTGTGTGGAAAGAACACGGCGTTCGTTTTGGGGAATTTGCTGATATCGGTCAGGAAGTCACAGAGGAGCTGCAAGCAGCCTACGATGATGAGCGTTTAGCCCGATTAACAGAGGCAGTTAAAGAAGGGAAGGAAGCTGTAGATAGACAGGTGAACCGAAAAGCATATGATGTAACAGAAGACATGCTGCAAGAGGAAGATTGGAAAAAACGTTTTGCCCATTTAGAGCAAATGCAGCCAGAGCAAAAGGATATACCTGTTTTAATGAAAGCAATGGAGGATCCAAAAACGTCTATTCGCAGACAAGCCGTTGTGAATGCTGGCATGATTGAAGATCCTGCCATTCTGCCTATTTTATATAAGGGGCTCGAGGACAAAACAGTGACGGTCCGCAGAACGGCTGGCGACTGTATTTCTGACCTTGGTGACCCTAGCGCTACCGAAGCCATGATCGCAGCATTAAAGGACCCGAGTAAGCTCGTCCGCTGGCGTGCAGCGATGTTCCTTTATGAAGAAGGGGACGAAACGGCACTTGAAGCATTAAAAGAAGCAGAGCAAGACCCTGAGTTTGAAGTCAGTCTTCAAGTCAAAATGGCGATTGAGCGCATTGAGCATGGAGAAGAAGCGAAAGGCTCTGTGTGGAAGCAAATGACAGAAAGTAGAAAGAATGCATCAGAATGATGAGAAAAATGAACAAGCTGCCAATGAAAAGCAGCTTGTTTTTCTAAAAAAGATAGACAGAAAAATTTTTTTAGAAAAATTATTTTGAATATTGTTGAAATATGCGAAAAAACTCTATATAGTAGTACCAATATAGAATATTGGAGGTCAGATTTTATGACACGAACCTTGCTGAGCGCTTGCTTCAGCAGCCATGTTAGTCATCAGTCATTCATAGGTGGCTAAATAAACAGAAAATTTGTAAAATAAAATCAACTCAAAATCATGCAGTCAACAAGACTTGTAGTATAGGAGGCTTTTTAAACAGATGGCAGAACTACGCAGTAATATGATTAAACAAGGAATCGACAGAGCACCTCACCGAAGCTTACTAAGAGCAGCGGGGGTAAAGGATGAGGATTTCGGCAAGCCATTTATTGCCGTATGTAATTCCTATATTGATATTGTCCCAGGACATGTCCATCTTCAGGAATTCGGGAAGATTGTGAAAGAAGCCATTCGTGAAGCTGGCGGCGTTCCATTTGAATTCAATACGATTGGCGTCGATGATGGAATTGCCATGGGTCATATCGGGATGAGATATTCATTGCCAAGCCGTGAAATCATTGCTGACTCTGTAGAAACCGTTGTATCTGCTCATTGGTTTGATGGAATGGTTTGTATTCCTAACTGCGATAAAATCACACCAGGAATGATGATGGCAGCGATGCGCGTGAATATTCCGACTGTTTTTGTGAGCGGCGGACCGATGGAAGCGGGTAGAACAAGTGATGGCAGAAAAATTTCTCTTTCTTCTGTATTTGAAGGTGTTGGTGCATACCAGTCAGGTAAAATCAATGAAGAGGAATTAAATGAATTAGAGCAGTTTGGCTGTCCAACCTGCGGATCTTGTTCAGGTATGTTTACAGCTAACTCAATGAACTGTTTGGCAGAAGCACTCGGGATTGCTCTTCCTGGAAATGGAACAATTTTGGCGACATCACCAGAGCGAAGAGAATTTGCGAAGAAGTCTGCAAAACAACTCATGGAGCTCATCAAAAAAGATATTAAACCACGGGATATTGTCACTGAAAAAGCAATTGATAATGCATTTGCATTAGATATGGCTCTTGGTGGTTCAACCAATACCGTTCTTCACACATTGGCGATTGCGAATGAAGCAGGTGTTGAATATTCACTTGAACGTATCAATGAAGTAGCAGAACGTGTGCCTCATTTATCGAAACTTGCTCCAGCTTCAGATGTTTATATTGAGGATTTACATGAAGCAGGCGGCGTTACAGCGGCACTAAATGAATTGTCTAAAAAAGAAGGCGCTCTTCATTTAGATACAATGACCGTTACTGCGAAAACGCTCGGCGAGAACATTGCGGGACATGAGGTAAAAGATTATAACGTCATCTATCCAATTGACAAGCCATTTACTGAAAAAGGCGGCTTAGCCGTTTTATTTGGAAACCTTGCGCCAGATGGAGCCATCATTAAAACGGGCGGGGTACAAGACGGGATCACACGCCATGAGGGACCTGCGATCGTATTTGAATCCCAAGAAGAAGCCCTTGAAGGCATCATTAATAGAAAAGTAGAAGCAGGACATGTTGTCATCATTCGCTACGAAGGACCTAAAGGCGGACCTGGCATGCCTGAAATGCTTGCACCTACTTCACAAATCGTCGGTATGGGACTTGGACCAAAGGTTGCTTTAATTACAGACGGACGTTTTTCCGGCGCTTCTCGCGGATTGTCTATTGGACACGTCTCACCAGAGGCAGCTGAGGGAGGCCCGCTTGCCTTTGTTGAAAATGGTGACCATGTTGTTGTCGATATCGAGCAGCGTATTTTAAGCGTAGATGTTCCAGAGGAAGAATGGGAAAGAAGAAAAGCAAACTGGAAAGGCTTTGAGCCAAAAGTAAAAACAGGTTATCTTGCTAGATATTCAAAACTTGTGACATCAGCCAATACAGGCGGAATCATGAAAATTTAATCTGATATCGAACATTTGAAAATTGGCTCTCTCTATAGTATCCTTTATTCACAACATAAGGATTATAGAGGGGGCTTTTTTATGTCAATGGCATATGAAGAATATATGCGCCAGCTCGTTGTACCGATGCGTCAAGAGCTGACAAGTGCAGGATTTCAAGAACTAACAACGGAAGAAGAAGTAGAACAAACGATGCAAGAAAGAGAAGGAACGACATTTGTGGTTGTCAATTCTGTATGCGGGTGCGCTGCCGGCTTAGCACGCCCAGCTGCTACACAAGCTGTGATGAAGGCAGAAAAAACGCCAGATCGAATTGTCACAGTTTTTGCTGGCCAGGACAGGGAAGCAACGGCAAAAATGAGAGAATACTTCACAGGCGAAGAGCCATCGTCTCCATCTATGGCACTTTTAAAAGGAAATGAACTTGTTCATTTTATTCCGCGTGACGAAATTGAAGGTCATGAAATGGAAGACATCATGAACAACGTCTTATCTGCATTCGAAAAACATTGCTAATACACATGTTGAAATGTCCTGTGATCAAATCAGGGCATTTTTTCATGATCATGATGGAGGAACCGCATGCTTATCACAACAAGCTTTAGAGCAAATGAACAAACGATTGAAACAGCAAAAGCCCTTGCAGAGGATTTACACGGCGAGTATGTAGAGAGGCGCAAACAATCTGTCAAGCAGCTTGCGATAAAACGAGGAGACGTCCTTGTTGTGGGGAAAGAAAGATTCGAATGGTATCAGCCAAATGGTGAAAAGTTTTTCTTTCATCCAAGCTCAGCAATGTTCAGGGTGAAGCGGCTCATGCGCGGAGAAAAGGATCCTTTAATCGAAGCCACGCAGCTTCAGCCTGGCGATTCCTTTTTGGATTGTACGCTTGGCTTAGGATCAGATGCCATTACAGCCAGCATGCGAGTAGGTACGAAGGGAAGGGTCGTTGGTATCGAAAAGAATCCCATGACAGCATTGCTAGTGCGAGAAGGACTAAACACATGGGAGACAGGGTTAAGAGAGGCAGATGAAGCGATGAAACGGATATCTGTTGTAAGTGGAGACAGTATCGAGCAGCTAAAGAAGCTCTCTGATGGTTCATTTGATGTCGTCTATTTTGATCCGATGTTTGAGGAGACAATTCAAGAATCTGCAAGTATCGCTCCGCTACGTCATGCAGCAGAGCACCACTTTGACCACGAAATAGCCGTCCAAGAAGCACTGAGAGTGGCGAGAAAAAGGGTAGTTTTAAAAGATCATTGGAAAAGCACCCGATTTCTAGCAGATTCCTATCAATTTCACGTTTTAAAACGAAAAACAGCTCAATTTCATTATGGATATATTGAGAAAGAAAAAAGCCCTCACTAATAGACAATTCTTGAATTCCTTGTCAATCATCTAAAAAAGCCCTTATTTAGGGCTTTTAATCTGTAATCTCCATATAGACAAAATAAAATAACGTCAGCAAGGAAGCCGTAATGAAAAACCCTTCAAGCATACCCATTCCTCCCAAATTTTAGTCGCCTTTGCTACCATTGTAAACGTTTTATTATGAAAAAGAAAGTCTCAAATCGATGGCCAAATTGAATGACTGAAAATTCATTATATGCTAGAATAGCAGTATGATAACTTATGGAAGGAATTAGATATCATGAAGATGTGGATGAGAAAAACGCTTGTTGTGCTCTTTACGATTGCAACTTTTGGTTTAGTCTCTCCTCCGTCGGCTTTGATGACAGACAAGCCTTCTGAACTTTCTTCATCTGATAAAACGCCTTATACAGCTGTTTATGATACATCAGATGAAATGCGCAGCTGGGAACTAACGCAAGAGGAAAGCAAAGAGCAGACAGATCCCTTTGAGCAATATAAGCAAGAGGTGCTGTCAAATGCAGAAAATCAATCCTTTCTCAAATTTGGCCGTAAAATCACACCTGTCATTGAGGACGAGTACAGAGAAGAGATTCAGCCGAAGATTGAACAAGTGTTAACCGACTATTTAACAAATTTCAAAGATGACGAAAAATTTCAAGATGTTGTTTTAACTGATCAGCCTTCAAGTGGAAATGGCGAAAAAATCTTCCACATTTACAACCGCAAGACCGGAGAAGATTTGCTCCGTTTCCATGTCAGAAGAGATCAGCCGCCTCACAGCGGATATTGGTTTAACTTTCATTACCATACAGCAGAAGATGGATTCCAGACGCATCATGAACTCGGTAATATTTACTGGGACAAAAACACCCCGCCGAGCTGGATGAGCCACTAGAAGGAGAGGTCATGCCAATTGAAAAAATATACAATGAACGAAATGGTGCAGATTACAAAACAAATGTTAAACGACCGCGGAGTGAAAATTGAAGATATCGCACACATTGTGCTGAAGCTCCAAGAAAAATATCATCCAAACCTTCCACTTAGTGTCTGTATTGAAAATGTTGAAAAAGTGCTGAATAAAAGAGAAATTGTCCATGCAGTTTTAACAGGACTTGCCCTTGATCAGCTGGCAGAACAAAAACTTTTGCCAGAACCTTTACAGCACTTAGTTGAAACAGATGAGCCGCTATATGGAATTGATGAGATTATTCCGCTTTCCATTGTCAATGTATATGGATCAATCGGTTTGACCAACTTCGGTTATTTAGATAAAGAGAAATTTGGTATTATTCGTGAATTAGATGAGGGCCGTCCAGGTGAAGTGCATACTTTCCTTGATGACCTAGTCGCTGCACTTGCCGCAGCAGCTGCAAGCCGCATTGCTCACTCACACCAAGATATTAAAGATGAAGAGCAGGAACGAGTGAATCAAGTATAAAAAGAAAAACATGTCTGCTCATCATGCAGGCATGTTTTTTTGGTTTCAACAAAAGCAGAAATAAGGTAAACTACAACAAGAACATAAATAAAGGATGAAAAAAATGAAACAATACAAAGAGTTATGCCGTCATGTATTACAGCACGGGGATGAAAAAGGTGACAGAACGGGTACAGGTACAATCAGCACGTTCGGTTACCAGATGAGATTTGATTTACAGGAAGGATTTCCTCTTTTAACAACAAAGAAATTACACCTGAAATCAATCATTCATGAGTTGCTTTGGTTTTTAAAAGGTGATACAAATGTCAAATATCTTCAAGAAAATGGTGTTCGGATTTGGAACGAATGGGCAGATGAAAATGGAGAGCTGGGCCGTGTGTACGGAGCGCAGTGGAGATCATGGGCGAGTGGAGACGGCGAGACCGTGGATCAGATCACAAAGCTGATCCATGATATTGAGCACAACCCGAATTCAAGAAGACTGATCGTCAGTGCTTGGAATCCGGGGGAAATTGATCAAATGGCGCTGCCTCCTTGTCATTGTCTGTTTCAATTTTACGTATCAAACGGGAAGCTTTCCTGCCAGCTATATCAAAGATCGGCAGATATCTTTTTAGGCGTGCCATTTAATATCGCTTCATATGCTCTTCTAACGATGATGATTGCTAAAGTCACAAATCTTGAGCCAGGCGAGTTTATTCATACACTTGGAGATGCTCATATTTACCAAAATCATCTTCCACAGGTGAAAATGCAGCTAGAGCGTGAGGAACGCACGCTTCCTAAGCTTCGCATCACAAGAGATGTAAAGAGCATTTTTGATTTTACGTTTGATGATTTTGTGCTTGAGAACTATGATCCGCATCCGCATATTAAAGGAGAAGTCAGTGTATGATTTCCATGATTGTGGCGACAGGAGAAGACAGAGTCATTGGTCAAGATAATCAAATGCCTTGGCATTTACCAGCAGATTTAGCGTATTTTAAAAAAGTCACAGGCGGACATACGATTGTCATGGGCAGAAAAACCTTTGAATCGATTGGACGAGCACTGCCTAACCGCCGAAACATTGTGCTGACCACAAGTTCTTCTTTTAAAGCAGAAGGATGCGAGGTTGTTCATTCAATTGCTGACGTTTTGGCAATTGCGGAAAGCGAGACAGAGCTATTTATTATTGGCGGGTCTAAGCTGTATGAAGAGATGATGCCATATGCGAATCGTCTCTATATCACGCACATTCACCATGCGTTTGAAGGAGACCGTTATTTCCCGTATTACAATGAAGACGAATGGACGATTGTATCACGCGAAAAAGGCCATCGTGACGAAAAGAACCCCTACAATTATGAATTTGTCGTCTATGACAAAAAAGGATAAGTGAGTAGGAGGAGTACGGTTGTTTCGTTATTGGTTTTTAACGATTTATGTTGTTGTATCCTTTTTAAAAAGTATGAGGCATTTGTACGATCATGAATTAACGGATCCACGCATTTCCTATACGAAACGAATGCATCTCATTCATGAGCATGCAAAAAGGTTTGCCCGGGGATGTATTGATCAATCAGGATCAGTCATGACCATTCATCAGCAAAAGAAGCTGCCAGACTGCCCGGTTATTTATGTCACAAAAGAGCTGAATCCAGTCACGACGACATTATTGATCGGCCACCTTGAGCAGCCAGTTGCTTTTATGGCAAAGCCGAAGCTCTTTCGGTATCCGATTTTAAAACAATGGTTGAAAAAAATGGCGGTCATTCACCAGAATCAAACGGATGAGGTTTTATTAGAAGAAGCAAAGGAAAGAATCATGTCTGGGCAGAGTCTACTGCTTTCAGAAGAGTATCGTCATATTGCAGAGGCGCTTGCTGAAGAATTCGATTGTCCGCTTGTACCGATTGAAACGAGCGGAACGGATCGTCTTTTAATGGGGAAGTTCGTGAAGAGAATGCGTCCTGTTAATGTCGATATTCATATTAAAGCTCCTGTCATGATCAGTGATTACGCACAAAAGCGTGCATAGAAAAACCAGCATCCGAATAGTGGATGCTGGTTTTTTTCATGCAGCAGGAATGTTTACGCAATAGAATAAAATACAGAAGAACATCGATGCACTGCCGCCGAGAACAAAGCTGTGCCAAATCGCATGGTGATAGGGGATTTTCCGCCAAATATAAAAGATGGTTCCGACTGAATATAATATGCCGCCTAACAGTAAGAGTCCAAATCCTGCACCTGTTAATTGGATATAAAGCGGTTTGATGGCAATGATAATCATCCAGCCCATTAATAAATAGACGAGGGTAGATACGATAATAAAGCGTTTGACGAAAAAGATTTTAAAGACAATCCCACCAGCAGCAAGCGCCCATACAATCGCAAGGAGCGTATAGCCGAGTGCACCTTTTAGTGGTCCAAGTAAAAAGGGTGTATATGTACCAGCAATCAATACATAAATAGCCGAGTGGTCGAGGATTTCAAAAATATCTTTTGTTTTTTTGTGCCGAATGCTATGAAGCAAGGTTGAACTTAAATAGAGCAGCAGCATGGATGCACCAAATATCGAAAAGCTGATAATATCTGTGACGGTGCCGTATTGAACAGCGAATAAGACGAGAAACACAATAGCTGGTATGGATAAAATAACACCAATGCCATGTGTAATGGCGTTTGCAATTTCTTCTTTTACAGTAAACAATGGATGTCCTCCTTTTATTGAACCGGTATATAACCATCAAGCGACTTCAGGAATGAAAGACCTTCAAGTGTAATCTTCGTTCCGGCCCTGCCTTTTCCTTTCGTCACGTATGCTTTTTTCTCAAGATCATCTAAGCGGTTTCTCACCTGCTGAGGGGTGAGCGGAATGTCTCCTTGCTTGCTTAGTTCAGACAAGATGCGTCTGCTTGCTGCTTCTCCTTTTTCATTGAGAGATTTAATGGCTTCCAGCAAGAAAACAAACTCTTGTTTTTCCATTAGTGTAAGCTGGTGTTCTTCCTTTTTACCTTTTACGGCTGAGGGAAGAGGTGCTAACACAAAGGGAGGTAAATGATGTAAAAATACCGTGTGGCCCTCGAGTATGGATGCAGCGTAATGAACGATATTTTTGAGCTCTTGCACATTTCCTTCAAATGGATACTGCTGCAAGGCTTCCCAAACACTTGGATCAATGTCAGGAGCCATGTTCAGCTCTTGAAAGAAAGCATTTGTTAACACAGGAATGTCTGTTTTTCGTTCAGCTAAAGCCGGAAGGGCCAAATGAAGAACATTCAAACGATAAAACAGCTCGGGTAAAAAGGTAGAAGAAACCCTGAGTGCCTCTATTGATAAAGACGAAGAAGCGATTACTTTTGTTGCAGGTGATGTTTCTAGAAAGTGAATGACCTTGTGCTGCATAGGAATACTTAATGCGGCGACCTCATCTAAATAAAGAATTTGATTGTTTTTTTCTGTGAAGGCTTTCTGTAAGATTTCTTCATTCAAGATGGGGCAATACATGTGTGTCATTGCTGCGTTCGCCATTTCTTGGGCAAATAGTGTTTTGCCTGTGCCGGTGTCTCCTGTTATTAAGACCGGCTGTTCGTTTTTCGAAAATTGTTTTGCCAGATGAATGGCATGCTTGATGTCTTGATGATCTCCATAAATAGACGTGAACGATTGTGTGGTCATGAGGTGGTTCCTTCCTTTGTGGTTCTAATTGGTTCAATTGTAACACCCAATTAAAACAAATGTACAGGAAAACGAAAAAGTTTATAAAATTTATGATGGATCCGTGATCTATTGGTTTATTTTTTGAATATTCATGTTATAATGACAAATTAAATAAGGTTAAAGAGAAAGGATCTTGTACATGAAACCGTTGCTCAAAGAAAATACGCTAATTCAAGTGAAAGACATCTTAAAAGCCCATCAAAATTTGAAGGATGTAGTCATTCATACACCACTTCAAAAAAATGAGCGACTTTCTGAACGATATGAATGTAATGTCTACTTAAAAAGAGAGGATCTTCAAGTAGTTCGTTCCTTTAAATTAAGAGGCGCCTTTAATAAAATGAGCCAACTTCCAAAAGATAAACTAGAAAATGGCATTGTCTGTGCAAGTGCTGGAAATCACGCACAGGGTGTTGCCTATTCTTGTAAATATTTAGGCATCCACGGGAAAATTTTTATGCCTGCTACGACGCCAAGGCAAAAAGTATCCCAAGTGGAGCTGTTCGGAAAAGAATATGTTGAAATTATTTTAACCGGAGATACGTTTGATGATTCGTATCATGAAGCCGTAAAATGCGGAGATGAAGAAAAGCGCGAATTTATCCATCCGTTTGATGATTTGGATGTGATGGCAGGACAAGGAACGACTGCTGTCGAAATATTAAACGATATCGAAGTGGAGCCTCACTTTTTATTTGCAAGTGTCGGAGGTGGAGGTCTGTTATCTGGTGTTGGTACATATATCAAAAATATCTCACCAGAAACCGAAATCATTGCAGTCGAACCGCTTGGCGCAGCTTCACTGCATGCGTCACATGAGAAGGGCGAGGTTGTGACACTTGATTCGATTGATAAGTTTGTGGACGGAGCAGCGGTTCAGCGGATTGGCGAAAAGACGTTTACATCGCTTCAGTCTGTTGTCGATAAAATCAGTCTAGTACCAGAAGGGAAAGTATGTACAACAATTTTGGAGCTGTATAATCAATGTGCGATTGTAGCAGAACCGGCAGGCGCATTGCCGATCGCAGCATTAGATGCCCATCGCGAGGAGATTAAAGGCAAAAATGTTGTCTGCATTGTCAGTGGAGGAAATAATGACATCGGCAGAATGCAGGAAATCAAAGAACGCTCAATGATCTATGAAGGGCTTCAACATTACTTTATTGTCAATTTCCCGCAAAGAGCAGGAGCACTTCGAGAATTTTTAGATGAAGTGTTAGGACCAAATGACGATATCTCACGCTTTGAATATACGAAAAAGAATAACCGAAGCAAAGGCCCTGCGCTTGTTGGCATCGAATTGAAAGAAAGAGATGACTATGCCGCGCTGATTGAACGGATGGATAAAAAAGGCTTCCACTATGTTGAAGTGAATAAAGATCAAGATTTATTCCACCTATTTATTTAGGCTTAACAGATAATTGGAAAAGAGGATTGATCGTTTGTGCTGCTCAAAACAATATGTTTTAGACGGATGGATGGAGCTCAGATCAAGGTAACAGAAGTCCCTGTTCTAAAGGGAGATGAGACGTATCGTTTCATGCTCACCTTTAGACTTGAAGCTTTCTTGAAAAAAGTCTATGTATCTAATGGAAAGAGAACTGTGTACTCTTTCAGAGAGGATGTGAAACGTAACGTCAAGTGGAGCACATATGAACAGATCTATCAGGAGCCTACACTGAAACACAATGCGTAAGCAGGAATCTTTGTCAAAAGGGGGAAGCAGCCATTTTGAAATGGCTGCCGCTCAGTTTGGCAAGGATTTTTTTCGTGACAAGAAGAAAATGTGACAATTTCAAAAACGTTAAGTCAGTTGTTTTCAAGTGTGCAGGAAATAAGGTAATATCATAAGTAAAGACTAAGACAGCAAGGATGAGACGATAGTGAAACAAATTAAAATTGTAACAGATTCAACTGTGGACCTTCCGCAAGAGAAAATCAATGATCTTTCCATTCACGTGATTCCGCTCAATATCTCCATTTCTGGAGTTGATTATATTGACCGAGTGAATATACAGCCAGATGAATTTATTGAAAAAATGGAGGCCGCTGAGGAACTGCCGAAAACGTCTCAACCTGCGATCGGTCAATTCGTCGAATTATATGAAAAGCTGACGGCAGATGGAAGTGAAGTGATCAGTATCCATTTAACTGGCGGGATGAGTGGTACTGTTCAAACTGCTGAAAGCGCTTCGAAAATGGTAGATGGAAACATCACGGTGATTGATTCGAATTTTATTTCCTATGGATTAGGATTTCAAGTCATCAAAGCAGCAGAACTAGCCAAAAAGGGTGCAAGCCGTGAAGACATTATCACAGAATTAGATAAAATCCGTCTTCAAACAAAGCTATATGTCACAATCGATACATTAGAAAATCTCGTCAAAGGCGGCAGAATTGGAAGAGGAAAGGCGCTGATCGGCTCACTACTTCACATCAAACCAATTGCCAGCTTAACAGACGGGGTATATACGCCAGAAGCGAATGTGAGAAGCTATTCTGCGCTTGTCCGTCATCTGACAAAACAGTATGTACAGGCGGTGAAGGGAAAAACAGTTCAAGCCATTGGGATCGCACATGCAGATGCATTAGAACTCGCTGAAAAGCTAAAAAAAGCGCTGCTTGATCATACACCTGAAGCACTGATTGACATCGCCTACACAACACCGATTATTTCGTGTCATACCGGAAAGGGCGCAATAGGTTTTACTTTTTATACCGATTGATGGAAAAAGGGGATGGGCATATCATGGATAGAAAAAGGGGAGCCTCACTTGGTGCGCTTATGATCATAAGCGTGCTTCTTTTAGTCTCATGTTCAAATGGACAAATCAAAGATGCGTTAAATTATCAAATAGAGCCGTTTGAGTTTGAAAACCAAGATGGTCAAAAGGTGTCATTGGAAGATTTGAAGGGGAAAGTATGGGTAGCAGATTTTATTTTCACAAGCTGTGAAACGATCTGTCCGCCGATGACCGCTCATATGACAGAGCTGCAAAAACGAATAAAAGAAGAAAAATTGGATGCGCATATCATTTCCTTTAGTGTGGACCCAGAGGTCGATTCACCGAAAAAGCTAAAAGAATTTGCAAAAGCCTATCCATTGTCCTTTAAAAATTGGGATTTTCTCACGGGGTATTCACAGTCAGAAATCGAAAAATTCGCAATGAAAAGCTTTAAGACCATTGTCAAAAAACCTGAAGATGAAGACCAAGTGATTCATCAGTCCCTGTTTTTCCTTGTTAATCAAGAAGGGAAAGTGATGAAAAATTATGATGGCGTGCAAAACACACCTTATGATGATATCATCAAGGACATCAAAACGCTGAACCGAAGCTAGCATAAGGATGTTCAAATGGGCGAAAACATGATACACTTTTTTAATCAGAAAAAGGAGGGACATCATCGTTTGAAGGCTCGTTTGATTTTGATTGTGATGTCTCTAGCTTTTGTTCTTTCTGCATGTTCCGCGCAAGAGGCTGGCATAAAGGATAAACTAGAAGACACACAAAACGTAAAAGAACATATTACCATCGCAGCGGTTGGAGATTCCTTAACAGAAGGAATCGGAGATCAAGATAAAAAAGGCTATGCAGGCATGACCCGTGACAAGATAGAAGCGGTCGACGGCGTGCAATCTGTCACATTAAAAAACTATGCCATTAAAGGCAGTAGAACAGTAGATTTGTTAAAAAGATTAAAAGAAAAAAAGGTGCAGGACGGACTGAAAGACGCTGATTATATTTTCTTTACAATCGGCGGGAATGATCTCATGCATGTTGTCCGTCAAAATGTGCTTAATTTGACGTTTGCTCCTTTTAAAAAAGAGCAGGGTCCTTTTGAGGAGCGCTTTAAAACCATTCTTGCTCAACTGAGAGAACAGAATGGCCATGCGAAAATTATGTATGTCAGCATGTACAATCCTTTTAAGTTCAGTTTGTCTGAGCTGCGAGATATTGATGAAGTCGTCAAAGACTGGAATGCCGCTGCCAAAAAGGAACTCAAAAAAGACGGCAATGCGGATATGATCAATGTAGCAGACTTATTTGAAGAAGGTTCTGATGAAAAATTACTGGCAGATGATGATTTCCACCCAAACCAAAAGGGGTACTCTCTTATGGCAAATCGTTTATTCTCCGAAGTGAAAAAAGAAGGACTGCCGAAGGAATAGGGTGAAATAGATGAAAAAATGGAAAAGCTTATTTTTTATTTTACTTGCAATCAATCTATTGATTGTGATTGCCTGCGGTATTTTAATGCTGCTGCCAGGCGGTCAATCCGCTTCAACCAAAGAAGTGAAAAGCGAATATGCTTTTAATATATCCAGCTCAAAAGAATCGCTCACCAGCTTTGTGAATGATTATTTGAAAAATCAAGGATCAAATGATATGCCAGACTTTCATGTAGCGATCGATCAAGATGTGAAAGTAACAGGCGCAATTAAAGCTTTCTCTTCAACGATTGATGCAAACGTCTCATTTACGCCAACTGTTGAAGATAATGGTGATGTGCTTTTGAAAGTGGATGACTTTTCAATTGGACAATTGAGCATTCCAATTAGTTTTGTTTTAAGCTACATGGGTCAGTTCTATGAGCTGCCAGAATTCGTTCATGTAAAACCGGATCAAAAAACGGTTGAAGTGCGCCTTTCAGAAATGCCGCTGACGAATGATATGTATGTCAAAGCGAACAAAATTGATCTACAGAACGATGAAATTGAATTCTCATATTATCATCCAAAGCAATAGAACGTGTGAGTCAGGAGTGAAATCATGAAGCGAGTTTATCAATATTTTAGTTTACTGTCGTTTTTATTTGCTGCGTACTTTGGCATAACAGCTGCCAATGCTTTAAAAGCAGAAAATATCGATCAGTTTTACTTAAATATTGCCTACTGTGCATTATTTCTAGGCACGATGATTCTTGCTTTTGATTTTCAAAAGCAAGAAAAAGCTGAAGATGTCTCGTAAGGAGCCTTTTCCATTGGGAAAGGCTCTTTTTTATATTTGCCGAGACAAGACGACCTTCGCCATAAGTTCTGGCTCTCCGTTAGCAAATCCATGAAGCAGAATCAGGTATGCGCGCTTTGTTTGCAAATGAACTTTGGGGATATCAAGCAGTACACTTTGAGTGCCGGCGGCTTTCAATTCAAAATGATATTTATTCGGGGAGAAATGATGAATGTGGGTACTGTTTACATAATCAAGCTCTTTCGATACGATCCCTTGGTCTCGTTCATATATATCTATAGAAGGAAGGTCCGGAGACAGCTGTACAAATGTAAGTGCTGACAGGTCTTCTTGTTTGATCAAAGTAGTCTGCTGCTCAGTCAGCAGTGCAAAGCCTGCACGAGCACCTGTGATACAGAGTGTATAGACCTGGCCGCTCTTAAATTGAATGCGAGAATGAAGAATTTTTTCATTTGTAGCCAGTTTGAACACTTCTATTTCATACATTCCCTCATCCCACTCCATATAAGCGGTCAAATGGCTGTAAGGCATTGTTTTCATCAGCTGCTTCTGGTTCACATAAACAGCGAGCTCACTGAGATCTGGTGCAGCGTGAAATAATCGAATAAAGGCTTTTGATGAAGGGCTGCTTTGAAGATGCTCATAGGCGGCAGTGAATGGCCGATATGGAAAGTCATGATAAAAGAGCTGCTGCATGTCATCAATCCCTTCTTTCTCATACAATGGTGTTTTTTGTAGCGTATGCATGAAAAAGACGATCTGTATAGGCAAAAGAAGCAAAGAAAAAAGCCTGACGTATTCCGTCAGGCCGGCATGTTAAGAAGGAGAAGAATATTGATGATATTCAGCTAGTTTAATGAACGTTTTTTCATCCTCAATTAAACCGCAAACGCCGCACTGAACCTTCATTTGAGGACCTTGATAGCTCAAGTGAAAAGGAGACAGCTGCTCTCCTTCGTATCTTTCAACAACTGCTCCTGTCGCTGGATCTAGCTTGACAGGTTCTGAAAGCTGCTCAATGAGATTAAAGCGCGTTCTGTTTGTTTTACAGTTTGGACAAAGATAAGGGCTTGTCATGGTTCATTCCACCTCTTTTTATCCGTAGCATGTCCTAAGCGCTAAAATCTATGCTTAATCCTTTTGACTTTTATCCAGCTTTTTGAATAATTTGATCATCGTTTTGAGTTCTTCGTCATCAAATGACTCAAATCGCTCCATAAAGTATTCTGTTTTCTTTTTCTCAAAATGCTCAGTAATTTCCTTACCCTTATCGGTTAAGTGGATTTTGATAATGCGGCGGTCCTCTTTTGAACGGATACGGGTGATCCAGCCTTTTTCTACGAGTGTGTCAGTCACAGCGGTAATATGACTTGCTGACACTCCAAGAATGGAAGCGAATTCCGTTACTTTTTTTGCACCTTGCTCACGGAGCAGATTTAAAATAAGAAATTCATTCCGAGATAATTCGTTTTCGAGCAGGCTGTTAATTTCATAACGGATCTGCTTAAATACGGTTCTCAGTAAAGTGTCCATTTCGTACATCATTTGTTTTCTTTGTTCCAATCATTAAACCCCCATTATATTTTAAAGATACGACAGAATGCTTTCTTTTATTTTAGGTATACAAGTCGTATCATTTTCATTATTTTTTATCATGTTATAATATGATGATACCATTTTTTAAATGAAGGGGGCACTAATATGTCTGAAAAACAAGAATTAGCCACATTTGCAGGAGGCTGCTTCTGGTGTATGGTTAAACCTTTTGATGAACAGCCGGGCATTATCAAAGTTGAATCAGGGTATACTGGCGGACATACAGTGAATCCGACCTATGAGGAAGTATGTACAAATACAACGGGACATAGAGAGGCGGTTCAAATTACGTTTGATCCTGACGTGTTCCCGTATGAGAAGTTGCTAGAACTGTATTGGCAGCAAATAGACCCAACGGACGATGGCGGGCAATTTGGTGATAGAGGAGAATCTTACCGTACTGGTATTTATGTTCATCATGACGAGCAGCGAAAGCTAGCGGAAGCATCGAAAGAGCAGCTGAGCCAAAGCGGCATTTTCAAAAAGCCAATCGTGACAGAAATTTTAGATGCAGGTCCTTTTTATACAGCAGAGGAATATCATCAGCATTATTATAAGAAAAACAAAATGCACTACGAACGATATCATGTCGGTTCGGGCAGAGCCGGTTTTATTGAGTCCCATTGGAGTGATAAGTAATGTCAAATGAAAAAGAAAAGCGTATAAAAGAATTAAACCGCATGCAGTACGAAGTCACGCAAAATAATGGTACAGAGCCGCCATTTCAAAATGAATTTTGGGATCATAAAGAAGAAGGTATTTATGTGGATATCATTTCAGGAAAGCCGCTGTTTTCTTCTTTAGATAACTTTGATGCCCACTGCGGCTGGCCAAGTTTTACAAAACCGCTTGAAGAGGAAGAAGTAGCAGAGAAGGTTGATACGAGTCATGGAATGGTGCGGACAGAGGTTCGCAGCAAAACAGCTGATTCTCATCTTGGCCATGTTTTTCCTGATGGACCAGGGCCAAACGGTCTTCGGTATTGTATTAACTCAGCCGCTTTGAAGTTTATCCCAAAGGATGATCTTGAAAAAGAAGGTTACGGGGATTTGAAACATCTATTTGATTGATCCATTTAAAAATCGTCACATGGAAAGCATTTGCTTCCGTGTGACGATTTTTTATTTTTTATGATGTGTATGATGTAATTGTTCAATGATGTGGAACAGCTTTTCTTTTGTAATGAGCGGTGCTTCTTTTGATGTGTAATTCGTTAAATCGACCTTTTGAAAGGAAGGGTGCAAATGTGGCCTCGGTAAAATGGCATAAAATTGTTCATGTTCAAAGAGTGCATCTGCTTCGTGCGGGAATGTGAGCTCCTCGTGAAGCTTCTCGCCAGGTCTTTTTCCGACAACGAGAATAGCCGGAGATTTAACATTGATTTGGGCGGCATATTCATGAAATGCTTTTAAGAGATCGGCAAGCTGTAAGGACTCCATCTTGAGAATGAAGGTTTCGCCGCCTTTCATCATGATTGCTGCTTGAAGTGTGAGGGAAACAGCTTCTTCAATGGACATAAAAAAACGTGTCATATGAGGATCAGTCACGGTCAAAGGTTTTTCATTTAATAGCTGCTGGAGCATGATCGGAATGACGGAACCTCTAGATCCAAGCACATTGCCAAAGCGTACAGAGCAAAACTTGGTTTTTTGATTCGGAATACTTTCGTTTGCTTGGAAAAATAGTTTTTCTGAAATCAATTTTGTTGCACCCATGGCATTAGTCGGAGAAACCGCTTTGTCAGTTGAAATGTTGACAACATGACTCACTTCATGTTCGAGGGCGGCTTCAATGACGTGCTGCCCGCCGATGATATTCGTTTGAACGGCTTCGAACGGATTATCTTCACAAGTGGGTACTTGTTTTAAGGCCGCTGCATGAAAAATGATATCCACACCTTTGACGAGCTGTCTCACGCGGCTTGCATCCCGGACATCTCCTAAAGCGAATACGACCTCTGGATGATCTGCGTACTCATTTTTCATCATGTATTGTTTGCTGTCATCTTTACTGAAGACGATTACCTTTTTTGGAGAGCAGCTTGTTAATTTATTCACGATTTGCCGGCCGATGGATCCTGTTCCGCCTGTAACTAATATCGTTTTGTCACGAAAAAAGGTCTTCAAAGTCGTTTCTATCTGATTGGACATATCTAATCCCCCAACTCTCATTTCTCTACTTTGCATCATATGTGAAAGAGCGGCATTCGTTTGAGGAAAAGAACCACTTCATGTATAAATTAGGTGAACAAATTATAACCATCTGCTTACCGTCTTAATAGAATATGGAGAGATAAGAGATTAACTAGAAAAACGAGAGACCTGAATACTTCAGTACTGCGATCAGCTCGGTCAGAGAAGAAAATTGTAAGGGAGCTGTGCGCGAGGGGAGAAGAGAAGACATGTATAGGGGAAATCGTATTTTAGCCATGATACCTGCATTTAGAAGTACCGACGGCCAGCATGATGAACATATACGCATATTGGCAGAGCGGCCGCTTATCTATTGGACCATTCAGCCGCTTTTGCAAATGATTGAGTTAGATGAAGTCATCGTCTCCTCAGAGGATGTCAATACGCAAATCATTTCATCTCACTACGGAGCAAATGTGATTGAACTGCCAAGTACACATGTAACAGAACAAACGCCGTCGCTGTTAGCTGTGAAGCATGCGCTTGCTTATTTAGAGCGGGAGGGGAAAACCTTTGATATTGTGCTATTTCTGCAGCCATCGTCTCCTCTAAGACAGCCGGCAGATATCGAGAAGTGCTTGCAGCTTTTAGTGGAGGGGGGATATGACTGCACCGCATCTTTTACAGAGGCGTTAGAAAACCCAAATGAAACTTGGACACTGCATGAAAACAATGAAGCTACTTTATATAAGGACAATCATTACTTTTTCATGCCAAAGCATGAGCAGCCATATACGTATGGCCGGCTAAATGGTGCGGTATATGCTTTTCATGCTCATTATGCCAAAGAATGCATTCATTCCTTTTTAGAAGGGTCTGTTGGAGCATATATGATGGATCACACGCGGTCGCTTGTGGTGAAACAGGAGGCGGACCGGAAAAAGGCAGAGCACGTCTTATTGGCTCGCCGAGATGCAGAAGATCATGCATAAGCTGACCTTCAACAAGAAAAAGCGCCCAGTTATAGGGCGCTTTTTACGATTTCATAAAGCCTTTGCGGCATCGTATCAAATGTATTCCAGCGAACGGCTTGCTCGTAGTTGTTCAGTGCGGCCGCCTTTCTTTCACCTGCATTTGACCCATAGTAATCCACCTGTTTGATCAAATCGTCCTCATCTTTGTAAAAAGCAAAGCTTGAAAAAGCAGGCGGCGGATGTAGATCCGTCAATTGAAAACTTCCAGTTGCAGCAATGTCAAATGCTCTGTTATTGAGGCTCATATTTTGAATCATGGCTTTATTTTTGTTATATACAAATTGAGACGGCCTATGCGGATTCAGGACAATCGCTGTCTGCTGATAGATGTCCGCCATTTGCTGAGGACTCAGCCAATTCGTTATAAGGGTGAAATCACGATAATGTCTCCGTGATTTATTTAAGTGACGGTGCCATTCCTTACCTGCAACGAGAATACGCCATTTGTTTTGCTTTAAGAGTGTATCGATGACTTTGATTCGGTTGGGATAAGGGTAGCCAATGAGTGCAATGTCAAACGTGCACATCTCATCTGGTGATTCATTTTTCTGAAAGACACGTGTATTTGTCGGAATGGGAAAGTAGTGTGTATTTTCGGCGCCTAATTGTTTGTAAAATGGCAAAATCCCTTCATCAATCGTTAAGATAAGCTGAGCATCACGTGCGCAAGCAGCTGATATATCAGTATAAAAAGGATCTTCTGTCATCCAAAGAACAATCGGAATTTTTTCTTGTTTGAATTGATGAAGTACATCTTTCGGAACATGATCACCGATCATCATCAAAACAAAATCCGGAGAAAATGTCCGGATTTTGTGCATGTTAGTGGGTAGAGATTCTCTATCAATCTTTACACATGAAAAGGGGGAATCAATGAAGCTTTCTTCTACCCATTGATCAAATATGTGATAGATTCCGCCGTAGCCAGAACTGATATAAAGAAGCTTCATGATGACCCTCTCACATTAAGATGTGAATGTAACACTTTCAACTTTATCTACATCTAAAAGAGTCGTTGCTGAGCCGGTAGGTGTGACAGAGCTTTCTTGTGTAACAAATACAACACCTGTTGAAGCATCGAATGATACAAATTGAACTGGCCCAATTAAATCTCCTGAGTCAGTGACAATACTAATGACTGTTCCTGGTGCAAGTCTTGCAAAGATCCATCTTGCTGGCTGAGATACATCGAGTGTTGTAGCAGAATCTGAAGGTGATGCCTCAGCTGCCACTTCACTTAATAAATCGTTCAATTTCTCTTCCACTTGAACTCCTCCTTCTTCGAGATTAGCTGTTAATGCATGAGTAATTGGTTTGAAAAACACTTTCAATAGTTCTTTTTTTAATTCAGCACGCTTTTCGCTCATTTTTTCCCCATCCTTTCTTCATCAATTCAAACTCACCCCTATGTATATGCCGTTCATTTTTTTTGGCATAAGCAGAACGCTGATTCCTGATTCTTTTTTTCAATTAATCACTTCACACATTTTTAAAAATGTTTTCAAATGCTGAGGCTAAATGAAGTGGCGCTCATACTCTAGTAAAGATTAAATGTGAAGAGAGAGGGATTATGAATGGAATTTGAACAATTATTAGATGGTTGGAACGAAGAATTACTAGAGTCGGAAGGAGTGCTTGAAGTCATCTTGATTTTACTTCTTCTTCGCCTTTTAGAAGAAAGTGAGGAAGAGAATGTGTCAGACATCAAAGAATTACTTCGTCCATGGCTTGAGCTTGGCATTCCAGTGCCGCGTGTTCATTTGGTCAATGGAGATGTACTTCAAAACGTGGTTGTCGTGCAATTGCTTGATACGGTCGCGGTCTTTAAAAACGCGACAAATCAGCTAAGAGTGAGTGTTCCTTTTGTGAACATTGTCAGCTGGGGGGCATTTTAAACTAATCAAAAAGGATAATGATCATGAAAGTATCGGTGATTTTAACAAGCTACAATAAACCAGATTTCATTGATCGTGTGCTAAAGAGTATGGTAGAACAAACGTATCCGTATTGGGAGCTTTTGATTATGGATGATGGCTCAGAACAGGGCACCATTCAAAAGATCCAGCCGTATTTAAGTGATGAGCGCATTCAGCTGTATTCGCACACGGTTCATCCGGCAAAACGGCTGTTAACCGCACGATATGCGACGCTTATTAATGAAGCATTAACCCGTATAACAGGTGAGCTCATTTGTTATTTAACTGATGATACCGTGTACCATAAAGATCGTTTGCTTAAAATGGTGGATGTTTTTCGGTCGAAGCCTCATATAGATATTGTGTATTCCTCGCAGCGGGTTGTGCATGTGAATCAGCATTTAGTGGAAACGATGAGTTTTGTTCGAGAAGCAGATCAAATCTTAGAGCATGCGTCCTTTCAAGTGGACCATTGTTCGGTCATGCACAGAAGCCGCTTGCTTCCACTGATTCATGAAAAATACGGACAATATTGGGATGATGAGCCAAAGCACTGGCATCATGCAGATTCTGTTTTTTGGATGAGGCTGAATCATTTCGCTTCGTTTTTTCCATTAAAAGCTGTACTGGATACAACGTATAAAACGCCCCATTCCTTTCATCATCAGTTTTCGAGTATGCCGTATGATTTAATTGACGGAACGATCATTGAAAAAGAAGGGGATTATTATCAAATCGCAGACGGGAAACTTCATGGAATTGAAAAGCGCTGGATCAATGAAAAGAACAGGCGTGCGATCCGTGTTCCGCTATTATGTGAGATGAAATATGAAATAAAAGAGAAGCTGGCAGTACCCAATTATACAGTCGTCACCGCAGATCAGGGGAAAACGTTCTTTTATATTGAAAAACAGAAAAAAAGAAGGTTTGCTTCAAAACGTGACGTGCAATATTTTCAGTTTCACCCAAAGGAGATCTATACGATTTCAAATGACCAGCTTCAGTCATTTGAGGATGGCGATATCATCAAAGTTTCTCCTGTATTCAGTCCGCCAAACAGGCGGCTGTTTAAATGGAAACAAGATGTTTATTTACTTGTGCATCATGCCTTTTGCCGTATTGATCCTGAGGTGGTGAAGCGGTTTGCTTTTTATCATCAGCCGATTAAGCTGTACCCGTCCCAATTTACGTTATTTCAGGAAGGAAAGTCGATTGTTCCGCTGTATAGGGAATCGCTGCAAGAATTCGATATGTCTCTTTATCAGACATCCGGGCGAAAGCACTCCTCATAAGAGGGGTGCTTTTTAAAATTTTTGCAGGAAGTAGAAAGGAAAAAGCGAAACATGAAAAAGACAGGGAACCATTTAGAAATAATCAAGCCGCTGAAAACTCGGCAATTGATGCCGGTTTTTTGGCACTGAAAGTGAGGGGGAAAGAATGGGGAAAGTTGTCGAAAGAGCAGATTGGTTTGAATTAATTTTAGAAGCCATCGATGAAGCCATTCACGTTGTAGATGATCAAGGGATGACGATTTTTTACAATCATAATGCCGCTAAGTTTGACTGTTTACAAAAAGAAGAGGTGATTGGCAAGTACATCCTTGATGTGTATCCCTCTTTAACTGAAAAAACAAGTACGCTTATGCATGTGTTGAGAACAGGAAAGCCCATTTATCATTCGCTGCAAACCTATTTGAATAAAAACGGAGAAAAAATTGAAACAGTGAACACGACATTGCCTATTATTGAAGATAACGAGTTAATAGGTGCGGTCGAAGTCGCAAAAGATGTATCCAAGCTGTCAGCCCTTTCCAATCGTTTAGATCAAAAAAAGCGAACATATGACGTGGCTGGGGTAGAACAAATGCATGATTTTGCTTCATTTTTAACAAATGATCCGCTTTTAAAAGAAATGCTTGAAAGGGCAAAAAAAGCAGCTGCTTATCCGTCATCAGTTGTTGTCTACGGAGAAACTGGGACAGGAAAAGAAGTGCTTGTTCAAGCCATTGTCCATGAATCTGACCGAAAAAACCAAGTGTTTATTCCGCAAAACTGCGCAGCACTCCCAGAAACATTACTTGAAAGTCTATTGTTTGGATCTGTCAAAGGGAGCTATACGGGCGCAATCGATCGCAAGGGACTTTTCGAATTGGCTGATGGGGGCACGCTTTTTCTTGATGAGCTCCAAGCGATGCCGCTCACGCTTCAGACGAAATTATTACGTGTGTTAGAGGATGGCGTTGTCCGCCGCATCGGTGATGCAAAGTCCATTCAAGTGGATGTTCGGCTCATTACTGCGCTCAATATGGACCCATTTGAAGCAGTGAAAAAGCAAATTTTAAGAGAAGATTTATTTTATAGACTGCATGTATCATCTTTTCATATTCCGCCGCTTCGTGAGAGAAAGCAAGATATCACGCTGCTATCCCGCCACTTCATTCAAACCTATCATCAGCAGTTTTCAAAAAACGTCACACGCCTTTCTGAAGAAACGGAACGATTGTTTATGGCGCACCACTGGCCTGGGAATGTTAGAGAATTAAAACATACGATAGAGCATGCCGTGTTGATGATGCCAAAGGAAGCGGAAGAGATCACCCCTCTATACCTTCCGGCTCATTTACGTGAGCAAAAACTGGAAAGGGAAACATCTGAATCCTCCTTAAAAAATCAAGTGTCTTCATTTGAACAAACATTGATTCAAGAAGCTTTACATCAGCATAATGGGAATATTAAAAAAACCGCCGCCGCCTTAAAAATCCCTCGACAAACGCTGCAATATAAACTGAAGAAATATGCAGATGCCGAAATCTAGGCACAGCATCCAATTGAATATGACGGGTAAAGCTCATTTTGTAAAGAATAGGGGCATTTTCCCATGTTGGCACATAACTTGCATAGTATAAAGTGAATGCTGATAGGGGGAATGGATATGAATCAGAAATTGTATGAACCGGCGCGTCACTGGAAGGACATTGAGCTTTGGAAGGATGTACCTGAGGAAAAGTGGAACGACTGGATTTGGCAGCTGACGCATACCGTGAAAACGCTTGAGGATTTAGAAAAAATCGTAAACTTAACAGAAGAGGAACGAGAAGGGGTGAAGATTTCCACCAAAACCATTCCACTCAACATTACACCCTACTATGCCTCACTGATGAATCCAGACGATCCAAGATGTCCAATACGTATGCAATCTGTGCCAATTGCAGAAGAGCTTCATAAAACAAAATATGATCTGGAAGACCCGCTGCATGAAGATGAGGACTCACCTGTCCCGGGGCTCACACACCGGTACCCAGATCGCGTGTTGTTTCTTGTGACAAATCAGTGCTCGATGTACTGCCGCTATTGTACGAGAAGACGTTTTTCCGGTCAGATTGGTATGGGTGTGCCGAAAAAGCAATTAGATGCTGCCATTGGATATATTAGAGAAACACCTGAGGTGCGGGACGTGTTAATTTCTGGCGGAGATGGACTGTTAATCAATGATCAAGTGCTTGAATACATTTTGAAAAACTTGCGAGACATTCCGCACGTTGAGATCATTCGGATTGGAACCCGCGCGCCGGTTGTCTTTCCGCAGCGTATAACAGATGAGCTGTGCGAGATATTGAAAAAATATCACCCAGTTTGGCTGAATACTCACTTCAACACAAGTATTGAAATTACAAAAGAAGCAAAGGAAGCGTGCGAACGTCTTGTGAATGCCGGTGTCCCTGTAGGGAATCAGGCCGTCATCCTTGCAGGTATTAACGACAGTGTGCCGATTATGAAGAAGCTGATGCACGACCTTGTGAAGATTCGGGTCAGACCATATTATATTTATCAATGTGATTTATCTGAGGGCATTGGCCACTTTAGAACGCCGGTATCAAAAGGGCTTGAAATCATTGAAGGCTTAAGAGGACATACAAGTGGTTATGCAGTGCCAAGCTTTGTGGTAGATGCGCCAGGAGGCGGAGGGAAAATTACCTTACAGCCAAATTATTTATTATCGCAAAGCCCTGATAAAGTCGTCCTTCGTAACTTTGAAGGTGTCATCACCTCTTATCCAGAACCAGAGCATTACGTCGCAGGCCAGGCAGATGCGTATTTCAATGAAATTTATGAAGAAAAACAAGAACCAGCAATTGGTATTACCGCACTATTTGAGGATGAAGCAAGATCGTTTACGCCTGAGAATTTAAATCGAATGAAACGTAGAGAAGCATATGAGACAAATCCTGAGCATGACACACTCAAAAACAAACGTGAAAAACGGGATGAATTAAAAGAGAAGAAATATCAAGCGCAGCTCAAAAAAGAACAAACCGTGAAGGAGGAGAAATAGCCTTGCTGACATGTGATTGGTGTGAGGAAAACAAAGCAAATGCTAAGCAGACAACAGTCTATTGGGAACTGATCACGGGCACACAATCAATTGAAATCATCGAAACGCCGTCCATCTCCTGCACGCACTGCGGTATGACCTATCAAAAGGATGAGACGGTCAAAGAGATTGAAGATCAATTAATTTTAGTGGACCAGACAAAACTTCCAGAAAAAATCTCCTATGAAGAATTAATGAGCATGGAGCGGTTATTAAAGCGAAATTACTTTGACTTTTCTTCATAAGTTGTACCTCCGCCTATACAAGTCATCAAATTGCTGTATAATATAACAACAAAATAGAGTGTCGCGGAGGGAAAACAGGTGAAGTCGTTTTACCATTATTTAATGAAGTTTAGACATCCAAAACCGAAAGATGAAATCAGCCATTTTGCAAATGCTGCGTATGAGGATCACAGCTTTCCTAAAGCTTCCACTGATTATCATGAGCTGTGTGCTTATTTAGAATTAAATGGTGATTATTTAAGCTCAATGACAACATTTGACGAAGCATTTGAGCAATACGAAGTAGAAGTCAAAAAAAAATAACACACAACCGCTTGTTCCATATGGGAGAAGCGGTTTTTTTATGAGAAATAAAATGGCGTTTTGCATGGTGTGGTTGCCCATGCAGAATTCCTTGCGCCGGCATACGATACGTTAAGACCAAAAGTCGGGCAAGGGGGAGACAGAATGAAGGCGAAAGCACCAAAATATCAAGTAGGGGATATTGTCGTCGTTGTCATGTACGGCACAGTCGGAACGATTACAAAAGTCCATCAAATTGACCAGCACTATTTATATGAGGTCAATCATAATGAGGTGCTTTATTTTGAAACATCACTTCAGCTTTACGATGAGTATAGCGGGGTGATTGTCGATACAGAAAAGCTGGACATTGAATATGAGTTCCTCATTGGCGATGTTGTATATGTAAAAGATTACGGAAACGAGCTATTTAAAATCATCGGTCATCGGACCGAAATTTGGCGCTACCTTGAAGATGGCTGGGAGGATGTCATTTACGAACTTACTAGGCTGAAAGACGGAGAGTGGCTGGAAACAGAAGAGGAGGATTTAACGCTTGTCCTAAGGAAATATGAGATGGATCAGTTTGTTCATCAGCTTCTTTTTGTGCATTACGTCGGAGAAACCTCAAAAGAGTTAGAAGAAGATATGGTTCAAACGGCTCTATTGCAGCTAGAAGAGAAACAAGAAAGCGAAGCTTCACTTGAATTTCTCGCTGTATCTATAGTGGATGAGCTTCTTGATATTTATAACGATTATAAAATTCTCTACGAATTTTTCAAAGATCCAGAATATAAGGATATGATGGATTTTATTTTGGAAAGTTTACACGAACATTTTGGTTAAAGAAAGACTTGTCCTAAAACGAATAAAAAATAAGGCACACAGAAAAATGCAATCACATAAAACCATCCCCTCAAGATACGGCCCATCACCTGATCAAATGTTTCTCCATCTAATATGCTTAACCATTTCATTCTTTCAAGCCCCTTTTCTTTTTGTTTACTGCATTTATATGTATGGAATGAGCCATTATGACAAACTGTAATAAAAAACAGCCGGCGTTCATACATCATAAAAAAGGAGGCGGAATGCAATGAAAGAAGCAGATTTGGTGATTGATACAGAGGAAATTGCGGAGTTCTTCTACATGGAGCTGATCAAAAGAGGGTACATACCTGCTGAGCTTGAAACATTTGAGCTGGCTGACATTACATTTGAATATATGCTGAAAAAAGCAATGATAGTTGAAGAAGAGGCGTGGTAGGCACTATACTTTGAAGAGATTCTGAAGAGAGAGGGAGGGGAATCCTTCGCGTGTACATCCTATTTCTTTTCATTTTATTTGGCGCCATTGCTGCGCTCATGGTATCTGGGGCTTTTCAAGATTTGGACAACCAGATCATCTTATGGTTTGAAAGCATCAGACTCCCTTTTTTAAATGATGTCATGCTGGCTTTGACGGACCTTGGCATCAGCGCGCTGCTCGTTCCAATCATGCTCATTTTTAGTGTGGTATTGTTTATGTATAAGCGCTACTACTCTATCATGATGCTTTTTCTATTATATCTTACAGAAAAAACAATCAATCATGAATTAAAGGGGCTGTTTGCTAGAGAGCGTCCGGCCTTTGATCACCTTGTAGGTGAAACGTATTACAGCTTTCCGAGTGGACATTCGATGAATGCAGCCACCATCTATCCTTTTATGGCTTATCTATTAGTTGAGATGATTCCATGGCTGAAAGAACGACAGAAAATCGTCTATTTGATCACAGGACTGGGCGTCCTAGTCATCGGCATCAGCCGGATGTATATTGGCGTGCATTATTTGACAGATGTCGCTGGAGGCTTTGCGATAGGACTCGCTTTATTTCTCATTTGTAAAAAGATTGACGAAAGATTGCCTGTCATTCGACAAAAATAGAAGAAGGAAATTGACAGATCCCAGCCAATTTTATATAAAAGGGGAGGGATTTGAATGCAATTGACGTTGAGATTTTTTCAAAAGAAACCTTCAGCATTTCACTTAACCATTTATCAAACACCTGAATATGGCGCTGCAAGTGGGCATCAGCCTGTGTACCGGACAAAGATTGGCGGCAGAACACACCTTGATGTACTGGAAAAAGCATTCTCGACATTTAATGTACATGATACAGTCCCTAATGATTACAATGCGCGGTTTATCACAACTGGCGATATTGTTGTGATTGATGATAGGAAAAAGGGGAAGTGCTATTATCAGCTCTCTCCGGCAGGATGGAAACGCAGTGAACGACTAATGACGATAGGCTAAATAGATGATGAATGATGCCAGCTTGAGATCCAGCTGGTATTTTCTTTTTTAAGCTCTATCGTTTATAATAAATAGGATAAAATACATAGTAAACGTAAGTGGAGGCTAAAAAATGAGTGTACATATTGGAGCAGAAAAAGGACAAATTGCAGAAACGGTATTGCTACCAGGCGATCCGCTTCGTGCGAAATATATTGCAGATACATATTTAGAAGATGTTGAGTGCTATAACGAAGTGCGCGGAATGTATGGCTATACTGGAACCTATAAAGGAAAACGTGTTTCTGTACAGGGCACTGGGATGGGCGTACCATCTATTTCGATTTATGTGAATGAACTCATTCAAAGCTATGATGTTCAAAACTTAATCCGCGTTGGATCTTGCGGAGCTATCAAAAGGGATGTCAATGTACGTGACGTCATTTTAGCGCAGACATCATCAACAGATTCACAAATGAACCGTGTGGCATTTGGGCCGATTGATTATGCGCCATGCGCCGATTTTGGCCTGCTTAAGAAAGCATATGACACAGCGGAAGCAAAAAATGTCGCTGTACGTGTCGGAAATGTATTTACAGCAGACCAATTTTACAATGAAAAACCACTTGAGCTCATGGCTCAATATGGTATCCTAGCGATCGAAATGGAGACAACCGCTCTTTATTCTCTTGCAGCAAAATTTGATCGAAAAGCGTTATCCATTTTGACAGTGAGTGATCATGTTCTAACAGGAGAAGAAACAACGGCTGAAGAGCGTCAAACAACGTTTGATGAAATGATCTTAATTGCGCTAGACTCCGTTTTATAATAGTATAAAGGGTGTGCTACTACGTAGCGCATCTTTATTTTTTTAGAAGAGCAAAAGGAAGGTATGTCATGAAGAAAAGCTACAAAATACTCTCAATCGCATCGATTCTTGGTTTGACAGCCGCACTATCAGGCTGCCAGTTGCTGGATCAAAAAAGCGGTACATCTGAATCAAACAAAACAAACGAACAAAAAAACGCAGCAAGTTCATCTCCCCAGCACAACTCAAACGATACGGCAGATTCATCGAATCAAGAGCTGACGTTAAAGAGTGAATATTTCAATGACATCAAGGTTGTGAGCGGTCTGAAAACCATTCAAAATCCTGAAAATGTGCTAGCACTTGTTAACAAAGAATATGCATTACCAGGAACCTATAAACCTTCTGATCTCGTTGTGCCAAAAGTAGAATTCTCTTTTTCGGAAGATATTGAAAAGCGGTATATCCGCAAAGAAGCAGCGGAAGCGCTTGAGAAGTTATTCAAAGGTGCAAAAAAGGAAAACTTCGAGCTTGCTGCAGTATCTGGCTATCGCTCCTATGACCGTCAAAAAGTCATTTTTGATAGTGAGGTCAAATTAAAAGGCAAAGAAAAAGCACAAGAAGCAGTCGCTTTACCAGGCGAAAGTGAACATCAAACAGGTCTTGCCATGGACATTTCCTCAAAAAGTGCCGGCTTTGAGATCTCTGAAAAATTTGGTGAAACACCAGATGGCAAATGGGTGGCTAAAAACGCCTATAAATATGGCTTTATCATCCGTTATCCAAAAGGAAAAGAAGACATTACGAAATATGAATATGAGCCGTGGCATTTGCGCTATGTGGGAAAAGAAGCTGCTAAAGCGATGCATGATCACGATTTAACATTTGAAGAATACATGAACAAAGTAAAGAAAATCTAAACAAGTAAAAGGCCTCCCAGTTATTCGGGAGGCCTTCTCTTATTCTTCTTTTAAAAAAAGAACAATCCTGCTAGTGCGAAGCCGGTAATGAACCCGAGTCCGATGCCATACGCTGCACCCCAGCCATAATATCCGCCCCAATAGCCAAAGCCAAAGCCCCCGCGAGACCCGCCGACTGGACGAATATAAACTTTGCGGTTTGTCACACGCTCAATGCGTCCGACATGTACTCTGCCATTACGATCAGTGATTCTAGCGACTTTCCCCATGTGCTGCTGACAAAGCTTGTAGTAGCGCTCCATGTTTTTCCTCCTTATGACAAACTCTTTTCACTCTTATCCTATGCGAGAGACCTCATAGAGTTTGGACAAAACATATAGGGGATTCGCTCATTTTATACAGTGCATTCAAATAGAATGTGACTTAGCTGCTTGCGGTGTGCTTGAATGAGATCGTAGTGTGTTTGCAGCGTCTCGTAAAGAGAAGGCGGTATGTGTTCAGATAATTCCATTTCTGTTGGTTCCTCCTGCACCATATGTTCATCGAATGAGAGAATCTGAATGTCACGGAAGCCTGCTGCTGTTAACTGCTCCTTCCATTCTTCAAGCGACAATAGCGAGTGAAAGCCGTAAAAATCTCGAACAACGGCCATCTCTTCACGTGTAAGAGGGGCTTTTAACACAGCTTCATTTGCAATCAATTGACTGCCAGGAGCAAGGACCCGTTTGATCTCAGCAAGTGCGACAGGCAGCTTGGTAAAGCTTAAAACAGATTCACTGATGAGTAGAGAGAACGCTTGATCTGGAAAAGGTAGCTGCTCAATGGATGCCTCTAAGGCGCGGGTTGGCAGTTCTTCCCGCTTGAATCGCAGGTTCGCCTTTTCAATCATCAATGGATGCGTATCAATGGCCTCCACCTGATAACCTATATTTCCTAAGTAGGCGGCCGTCTGTCCTGTACCGCATCCGGCATCCAGTATACGTGCATGAGGCGGCAGTTTTATATGCTCAATCATCGTTTTTGTTAACTCAATTCCGCCAGGATGGGCACCTGATACGCCAAAATAGGCAAGCATTTCTACATAATCACTCATATCATCCCTTCTTTCCTTATCCTGTTCCTCTCTAAAGATTATGCAATAAAGGAGCAAATGGCTTATCTTTTCAAGTAGAAGTTGATCCTTTGGTTGACGGATGAAGCATCGTCCTTGATAATAATGAAAGGAGATAAAGGTGGTGTTTTTTTGAAAAAACAAATGAAGTTCGTGGTAGCCATTCTGGTGACTGCTGCACTGTCCTCTGCGATTACATTTGTGATCACAAAACAAGGTGCTGTCAGCGTCTCTGGAGACGAGAAGTTTAGTAAACTCATGGCTGCGTATACGAAGGTAAAGGATGAGTATTACGAAAAAACGGATGATCAAAAACTAGTAGATGGTGCGATCCAAGGAATGATTGCATCACTTGATGATCCATACTCTACATATATGGATCAGGAGGAAGCCGAAGGATTTAACAACACCATTTCTTCATCATTTGAAGGAATTGGTGCACAAGTAGAAGAGAAGGATGGACAAATTTTAATTGTCGCACCGATTAAAGGCTCTCCTGCTGAAAAAGCTGGTTTGAAACCTCATGATCATATTTTAAAAGTGGATGGAAAAAGCACCAAAGGCATGTCGGTCAATAAAGCAGTGTCTCTCATCAGAGGACAAAAAGGAACGGATGTCCAGCTGCATCTCAACCGTCAAGGAGTGGGCAATGTAGATGTGACCATCACAAGAGACACGATTCCGCTTGAAACAGTGTATGCAAAACTCACAAAAGACAAAATAGGAGAAATCCAAATTACGTCCTTTGCTGAAACTACATCGAAAGAGCTGGATAAAGCGATTGATGACCTCGAGAAAAAAGGAGCAAAAGGTTTTGTCATTGACCTAAGAGATAATCCAGGCGGCATTATGACAGAAGCCATAGAAATGAGCAATGACTTTATCGATAAAGGGAAAGTCATTATGCAGGTTGAAGAAAAAGGGAAGAAACAAGTGTACAAGGCTGAAAAAGAACGCAAAGTCCGTCAGCCGGCAGTTGTTCTTGTAAATGGCGGCTCAGCCAGCGCTGCTGAAATCATGGCGGCGGCTCTGCACCAATCTTCAGGCATTCAAATTGTGGGTGAAAAGACGTTCGGCAAAGGAACTGTCCAAAATGCGCAAAACTATAATGACGGTTCTAGTGTCAAGTTAACCATTGCAAAATGGCTGACTCCAGACGGTTCTTGGATTCACAAAAAAGGAATCGAACCACAGGTCAAAGCAGCTCTTCCAAGTTATGCAAAGCTGCCGTACTTAAGCCCGGAAAAAATCGTATGAGCTAAATGACAATGGAGATGAAGTCAAAGCGGCTCAAAAAATGTTCCAAGCGCTCGGCTACAAAGCTAAAGCAAACGGTGAGTACGATCAAGCATTCCAGTCTATCGTCAAAAGCTTCCAAACAGACAACGATTTAAAGGCAGACGGTATTCTGACAGGAGATACAACGACAGTTCTGATGACAAAGATCCAAGATAAGTTAAAGAACAACGATACACAAATGAAAAAAGCCCTTGAAGTCTTGAAAAAAGAAATGAAATAAAGAAAAAGCAGTCCTCATCAGGGGACTGCTTTAAGATTGTAGAAAAACCCCACCTTTATTTTAAGTGAAGTGGGGTTTTTTGATAAAAACATATAGAGTTTTATGCTGAACACGGGTCTTTCCATGTCTAGTTTGCTTCCTTTTAAAATTCATGGCAATGAAAGTAAGCATACTTTCTTTTTTGATCCATGTAACGCTGTTAGGTGTTACTATTTGTATGGAAAAAGACTGTTTTAAACTTGACAAAAAAATGTGATTATGCTATAATTCACTTTCTTATTTTTAGAATATATAATAGGATTCTCCTGGCCAGGAGAATCCTATT